>CALVIQ010000029.1 GCA_944331815.1 uncultured Bacilli bacterium | reverse complement strand
GCGGGTGATGGGAATCGGACCCACGTTCTTAGCTTGGAAGGCTAGAGTTCTACCATTGAACTACACCCGCAAATCAGTAGGCAATATAAATTTTACATGAAAATGATAAAAAAGTCAACTACTTTTTGAAAAAAAATTAACAAAAATATTATCTATACAATATTATATTCAATAATTAAAAAAATATTTATTAAAATTTTAGTAATAAACAGCAGTATCATTCATATATTTAAAGTGTAGAAAGGAATAAGATATATGGAAACATTAAAAGTAGGATCAAAATCAAATCCTAATTCAGTAGCTGGGGCACTTGCAAATGTATTTAGGGAAAAAGGAAGTTTGGAAATTCAAGCCATAGGAGCGGGAGCTTTAAATCAAGCAATTAAAGCAATAGCAATTGCAAGAGGTTTCGTTGCACCATCAGGGAAAAATTTAGTATGCATACCTGCATTTACTGATATAGTAATTGATGGTGAAGAAAGAACCGCAATCAAATTAATTGTAGAGGCTAAATAGCCTTTTTTTTGTATTATCATATAATAATATGGTGATTATATGAAAGAATTAATAGGGAACACTCCTTTAATAAAAATAAAATATAGGTATCAAAATCAAATAAAAAATGTCTATGCAAAATTAGAATATTATAATTTAACAGGAAGTATAAAAGATAGAATGGCTTATTACATAATAACAGAAGCATATAAAAATAAAATATTAAAGGAAAATCAATCAATTATCGAAGCAACAAGTGGTAACACAGGAATATCATTAGCTGCCATAGGAGCATACTTTAATAATCCTGTTTATATATTTATGCCAGATTGGGTGAGTAAAGAAAGAAAAAAAATAATGGAAAAATATGGTGCAAAAGTTTATTTAGTATCTAAACAAGAAGGCGGGTTTGTAGAATGTATCAAAAGAGCCAATCAATTAGCAAAGAAACTTAATGGTTTTAGACCAAATCAATTTGAAAATAAATTAAATGAAAAAATAAATTACATAACAACTGCTCAAGAAATTATAAATAAAAACATAAAAATTAGCGGATTTGTAAGTGGAGTTGGAACTGGCGGAACTTTGATGGGAATCGGAAAAAAATTAAAAGAAATATATAAAAATTCACAAGTAATTGCAATAGAACCAGAAAACTTACCACTTATGAGTAAAGGAATAAGTGAAGGAGCTCATAAAATTGAAGGAATAGGAGATGAATTTATACCACAATTATTAGATAAAAGCATAATTGATCAAATAATATTAATAAATGATGATGATGCAATAAATATGACAAATTTATTAGCAAGTAAACTTGGTTTAGGTGTAGGAATATCAAGTGGCGCTAATTTTTTAGGAGCAGTGCTAAGTAATTTAGATAACGTAGTAACAATATTCCCAGATGATCTAAAAAAATATCTTAGCATTGATAATAAAATTAAAGATCAAGAAGATAAACTTATATCAAATAAAATAGAACTGATAGATTTTGAAATAATTTAAATTGCTTGATTTTTTTGAAATATAAATATATAATTAAATAGGTGATTAAAATGGACAGTAATTTAAAAAGAAGTATTATTTTAGAACATTATCAAAAACCAAAAAATAAAGGATTAATAAATGATAGTACATATTTGACTTCTAATACAAATAATGAAAGCTGTATCGATGAAATAAATCTAATGGCAAAAATCGATAATAATAAAATCGTTGACATTAGATTTGATGGTGAAGCTTGCGCAATATGTACGAGTAGCACTTCAATAATGATAGATACATTAATTAATAAAACAGTAGCTGAAGCAAATAAAATATATGAAAATTTTGAAAATATGATTAATGAAAGAGAATATGACAAAGAATTATTAGAACAAGCTGTAGTTTATGATGATATTTATAGACAGCCTAATAGAAAAAAATGTGCATTACTTCCATGGTGGGGAATAAAAAAAATAATAGATGAAGTAAAAAAATAATCCTATTAAAATATTTAGTATAATTATTATTAAAAAATATGTTATAATATTTTTAGATAATAAAGGAGGAAAAAATGAAAAAAGTATTATTAATTTTAGCTAGTTTAATTTTTTTAGTAGGATGTGATAATCAAAAAAAATATGAAGAAACAATGAAAGAATATGCAACACAATTTTATAATGAACATCAAAAAGGTCAAGAAGGACTAACAAATCCAACTATTTCAATCAAACAATTAAAAGAAGCAGTAGAATTAGTTGGTGATAATTATGATTTAACTAAACTAGAAAAATGTACTGAAAGTTCATATGTTGAATTAATAATTGATGAAACAACAAAAGATGTGCAAGAAGTAAAATATTATTTAGAATGTAAATAACTTGTAAAAAAGTTATTTTTTTTAAAATTAAACATATTTTAAAAATATAGTTAATATATGAAAAAAGTAGTGTGAAATTTTATTTTTTAATGGGTTAATTATAGTAAATGAATAATAAAATAATTAAGATTTTAAAAATCAATCATTTGTTTTCATTTCTTTAAAATGTTATATTGTTTTTGAAAGGAGGAAATGCAATGCTTAATCAATCTATTTTAGTAGGTAGGATAGTAAAAGAACCAGAAGTAAGAGAAACTGAAAATGGGACAAAGGTCACAAATCTTACATTAGCAGTTCAAAGACCATATAAGAATGTTGAAGGTGAATATGACACTGATTTTATTTCTTGTGTTTTATGGAAAGGAATAGCTGAAACAACTGCTGAATATTGCAAAAAAGGAGATTTAATCGGTGTCCGTGGTAGATTACAAAATAAGCAAGTTGTTTATACAGATGATGCTAAATTAAATACTGTTGAAGTTGTAGCAGAAAGAGTAACATTTTTATCAAGTAAAAAGCAAGACTAATCTTGCTTTTTAATATAATCCTCATAAAATATATTGTCAGGTTTTAATTTAAATATTTTAGCAATTTTCAAAGCAGCTTCATAACTTAACCGTCTCTTGTAATTTTCAATTTGCCAATAAAAAGATTTACTAATATTTAATTTGTTAGCCATATCTTGGCAACTATAATTATATTTTTTTCTATATTGTTGTAGCTTATTCATAAATATTACCTCCTAATGTTAATTATACATTAACTTAATATTAATTTCAAGTAAATATTAACAATTAATTAAAAAAGTTGTAAAATATTAAATATAATGATATAATTATGTTAACAATTTGATTACGGAGGTTTTTATGATAATAGGTGAAAGATTAAAAGAAGCTAGATTAGCAAAAAAAATGTCACAAGAAACTTTAGGAAAAATGTTAGGTGTATCAAAAGTTTCTATATGTGGTTATGAAACAGGAACTCGTACACCAAACATGAGTAACTTTTTAAAACTAATTGAAATCTTAGATTTAGATGCAAAATATGTATTAGGTATGGACGTTAAAGTTGTTAATGAAGATAATGAAGAATATCCAGTAAAATTAGCTAAAACAGATATTCAAATAGTTGAAGAATTAAAGAAAAATAGAGAATTATATAATATGTTTTGTTCTAATCCTAAAAGAACTATTGAAAGAATTAAGAGTAAATTAAATTTAAAATAATTACTCTTTTATTTTTAAAATAATTGGGGTATAATATTAATTAGGAGAGAATATTATGTATAGAAAAAAACAAAAAGAAAAAAGAAATAAAATAATTATAATTTGTATATTAATTTTTTGTTTGATAATAGGATTTATAGTTAATATTGTAGTAACGGATAGAAACTTAACTATATTTGAAAAAACTATTAAAGATAGTATATTAACAGTTCAAAAAGTTTTTTCTTTTCCAATAGATTTTATAACTAATAAAATAAATACTAATAATGAAAAAAATAAAATGTATGAAAAATACATAGAATTAGAAAATCAAGTTAAAGAAAATGAAAAATATAAAGTAGAAAATGAAGAATTAAAAAAACAACTAGAAGATATGAAAAAATTATTAGATATAAATGAAACAATAGCAGAATATACTTTTTTAAATGCTAATGTAATAAGTAGAAATTTAGATTATTGGTCTGATACATTAGTTATTAATAAAGGTGAACACGATGGTATTACAAAAGATATGCCTGTAGTAATAGGAACTAATTTGATAGGAAAAGTAATAAGTACAACTACATTTAATAGTACAGTAAGACTGATTACCGCAACTGATGTAGTAGATAAGATTTCAATTAAAATTAAAAATAATGATTCCTATGTTTATGGAATATTAAGTGGATATAACAAGGAAAATAATACTTATACAATTGAAGGAATATCGCAATCAATTAAAATAGAAAATGGTTCTATTGTAACAACTACAGGAATGGGTGATATCTTTCCTGCTGGCATAGTTATTGGTAAAATAACAGGAATTAATACTGATAATTTTGACTTATCTAATGTTTTAGAAATGCAATCAGATGTTGATTTTGATAATATTAATTATGTAACAGTTTTAAGGAGAAATATATGATTGTAATAATTTCTATGATTTCATTTTTTCTAGATGGTATTTTGTCACGTTATATTTTACCCGATAGTTTATTTTTGCCATTATTTACAATAGTATCATTAGTAATTATTTATCCATATTTTAATAATAATAATTTTCGTTATTTTAAATTTATTGCAATAATTGGATTATTATATGATATAGCTTATTTTAATACTTTATTTTATAACTTTTTTATATTTTTAATTTTAGGTTTTGTTATAGGATTGTTAAATTATTTATTATCAAATAATTTATATACTAATATTCTAATTACAACTACTAGTATAATAATTTATCGAATTATTACATTCTTATTTACAATCATTTTTAAATCACATATGTATTCATTATTTAATTTATTGCAAAGCATATATAGTTCATTAATTCTAAATATAATTTATTGTATAATAATCTATCTATTGACAGAATTTTATAGTAAGAAAAATAATATTTTAAGGAGTAAATAGTTGACATAAATATAAATAATGTGGTATTATTAAAAATGACGTAATCCGCTGATAATTTTGTTATGATTATAGTTTGATAAAAAGGAGAGTGACATCGTGAATTTAATAGACAAAATTACTGAAAAACAAATTCGTAATGATATTCCTGAATTTAGAGTTGGGGATACAGTAAAAGTAAACGTTAAAATTGTTGAAGGTAAAAGAGAAAGAATTCAAGCATTCGAAGGATTGGTTATGGCTATTCAAGGAAGTGGCGTAAGTAAAAACTTCATAGTACGTAAAGTGTCTGGTGGGGTAGGCGTTGAAAGAACATTCCCAATTAATAGTCCAGTTATTGAATCTATTGAAGTTGTAAGAACAGGTCGTGTTAGACAAGCTAAACTTGGATACATCAGAACAATGGTTAAACAACCAAAAATTAAAGAACGTCGTGCTAAAGAAACTAAATAGTTTCTTTTTTTGATAAATTGTTATATAATATATAAAGGTGAGATAAAGTGAAAATAGTAAAAGAAGCAATTCCTTATGTTATTATATTGCTAATGGTTATTTTAATCAGAACTTTTATAGTTACACCTGTTATTGTATCAGGAACATCTATGAATAGTACATTAAAAGATGGTGAAATACTATTATTAAATAAATTTGATAAAACATATGAAAGAAATGATATTGTTGTTTTTGATTATGAAGATTCTAAATTAGTAAAAAGAATAATCGGTTTACCAGGTGAAACTATTGAATACAAAGATGGTATCTTGTATATCAATGGAGAAGAAACTGAAGATTTATTTGCTTCTATAACGCATGATTATAAATTAGATGAAGTAATACCTGAAGGATATTATTTCGTAATGGGGGATAATCGTAATAATTCAAGCGATAGTAGAATAATAGGACTAATAGATGAAGAATCAATAAATGGCACAACAACATTTAGTTTGTGGCCAATTAAATTTGTAAAGTAAGAAATCTTATTTTTTTTGTGATATAATAAAGTAGGTGATTTTATGAATGGCGTTTTAGGTGGTTTTAAAAATATGCTTCGAAGATGGAAAATAAATTTAAAAAATGAAAAAAAGAAGAAAAAAAATAAAATAACAAAATATCCTAGATTAACTTCATTTATTTATAGTACGATAGCAATAATTTATTCTTTATTTGGATATACATTTTCTAAAAGTAATAAACAAGCTAGTATTGAGCAACCAAATTTATATAAAAAAATTGAACAAATTAATTTAAAATTAGATGAAGTTATAGTTGGTAAAAAAGATAATATTAAATCAATATCAAAAGAAATAGAAAAAATAAAACAAGAAATAAATATTCCGATGACCAATGAAAGTAAAAATTATTTTACAAATAAAATAAAAGAAATGGAATTGAAAGTAAAATTTGTAGAAAATCCTACTAAAGTTAGTCAAGCAGAAGCAAAAATTATCAGTGATTCAATAGAAAAAAATGTCAAAAAAATAAATAAACCTAAAAATATTAATAAGGAATTATTAAAAAAATTACCTATTTCATTAACAGTTTCAAAACAATTTTTAACAGAAAATAAAAAAGAGAATACTAAAGTAATAGATGGTACAAATTTTATAAAAGAGGCAAACAAAGAACTATCTTATGTTAATGACAAAATAAAAGAAATAGAAAATAAAATACCTAATATTAAACAATATAATCATTTTTATGATTTAGAAAATGATTTAAAATATTTAAGAAAAAAAATTGAAGATTTAAAAGAAAAATATAAAGAAATAAAAAATCAATTAAATATTAATATTGAATTTGATAAATATGAATTAAGTAAAAATCCTAAAAAAATAGAGGAAACATTAGAATTAATTGAAAAAGATTTGAAATTAATTGAAATTAAAAAACAAGAGTTGTTAACAAAAAAAGAAATAAATAAAGAAGAAAAAGTACAAAAAGAAAAGAAGAAAGAACAAAAAGAAGAAGCAAAACAGAAAAAACAAGAAGTAGATGATATTATTAAAGCACAACAATTAGTTTTGAATAATATTATTAATCAAAATAAATACTTTGATGATTATATGAAAAAGATTTCTAAATCGACCAATAAAAAAAGAACTATCTTAAATTCTTTATCTAATTTTGCTAGTGTTATTTTAAATTTTACAGTATCACTATTACCTGTTTCATTATTTAAAAATAAATTAATTGGAACATTAGTAAGTAGTATTATGATAAATAATTCTATCAAAACAATGAGAAGAATGCTTAATCCAAAACTTAAAATAAATTATCAATTATTCATTGATAATTATAATGATAGTAAATCAATTTTATATGATATATATGATATGTGCATCAATTCATTAGAAGAATTAAATGATTTAAAAAAAGATTTGTCATTGTATGATCAAAAAGAAATAAAAGAATTATTATTTCAAATAGAATTAATTGAAAATAATATTAAGAATCAAATAAAAACCTTAAATGTAAAAAAAGATAATCTTGAAAAGGTCTATGTTAAAGTAAAAAAAGATATAAATTAAAAATTAATATTAATTATCTAGAATAATAACACGAAAATTATATTTTCAGCTGCTATTTTAGTTGATTTTAAGGAGTTTATTTATGAAAAATAAAATATGTTTTATTAAAAATACTATTTTGGTTATAAGTATATTAATTTATGCCTATTTAGTTTTTGTAGGAAGAAATCAATTTATTTATAATATTAGTTATATAAAAATTATATTGTTTGTTTTACTTATTTGCTTGATTATTTATTTTTATGGCATTATTAATAATAAAGAAAAAATATACAATAATAATATAAAATGGTATATTACTTTATATCTTTTATTATTAATAAGTGTAACATTTTTTATAGGTAGAACTGATATAAAATTTTATAATTGGTGGTATAGAGGGCAATATGAACCTTTTCATACAATATTATCACATTTTAAATATGGAACAATGGCATTAATATTAAAAAATATTATTGGTAATAGTGTTATGTTAATACCTTTATCATTTCTATTAATGATTAAAGATAAAAAATATAAAAATATATTTAAACAATCTTTAATTATTTTACCAATAATAATTATTATTGAAGTTTTACAAGCGTATACTCATGTTGGTGTATTTGATATCGATGATATTTTATTAAATTACTTTGGAACTATTATTTTTACTTTTTTAATTACTAGATTTTCTATAATAGATAAAATTAAAACATTATTTTATACTGATTATAATATAAAACAAAATATTAAAAATATATTATTTTATATATCAATTATAATTTTAATTATATATATAATTATTTTGTTTTTTAAATTATTTTAATGTTGGAGGAATAAAAATATGATAAAAATAAATAATAAAGATTACACTAAATATGATACAAAAATTACTTGGAGTGATTTTTATACTTATTTTAATGGAGAAAAAAGAACAGGAATTGCTCCATTTATTCAATTTAATATTGAAAATAAAATTTTTGTTGGTTTAGAATTTGTGTATTCAAAGGAAATGTGGGAAGATACAAAGCCTTGTATAAAAATTGATATGAAGCAATATTTAACAGATATTACATATGAAGATGAAAAAGGTTGGATCTCATTAATTGTTGAAAAACATAATTGTTATATTACAAAAATAGAAGAAAATATGTTTAAAATAGATTTATTTGTAGAATCTACTTTAGAAAATATAAAAATTGAATTGGATGTTACAATACAACTTTAGATTTATACATGAAAGTTGAGATAAATTATGGATAAAATTGAAATATATGCTTATTTAAACAAAAAAAATATCAAATATGAAGTAACAAATCATGAAGCCGTTTATACTATGGAAGAGTTATCTAATATTTATATTCCTTATTCTGGTGGAGATGCTAAAAATTTATTTTTAAAAGATGATAAGAAAAAAACTTATTATCTTATTACTGTTAAAGGTAATAAAAGAGTAGATTTAAAAGAATTTAGAAATAAAAATAATACTCGTTCTTTAAGTTTTGCTTCTTCTACTGAATTATTTAATAAAATGAAATTAATGCCTGGTTCTGTTACATCACTTGGTTTATTAAATAATGTTGATAAAGATATAATTTATTTTATTGATAGGTATTTTTTTGATAGTAACATTATTGGAATTCATCCTAACGATAATACTGCAACAATATGGTTAAATCCAAATGATTTAATTGAAATAATTAAAGAACATGGTAATCAAGTAAATATTGTTGAGATTTAAAAAATAAAAAATTAAATCTGAATAATTAAAATTTTTAAATTATTTATATGTAGTAGATAGAAATATAAAATATTATTTTAAATTTCAAAGTTTAATTAATATATAAATTCAATTTGATTTTTGTAAAAAAATTTGATATAATTAGAATGTAGTAATTCAATTAGTCCATTCGCGTTTTACTACCAAAAATAAGGAATAATGATGAGTCTTTAGAATCTCCTCATGAATGGCAAATAAATATACACAATTATTTTGTGATTGTTATTTGCGTATATTCATGAAAGGAGGTTTTTTAATAAATTTTACAATCACAAAAAAAGAAAGAAGGAAATTTATGAATGAAAAAGAATACAAATTTTATGAACAGATAAAAGATTGGAATTTTAGTGATTTTAAAATTGATGTTGAAAGTTTAACTAATTGGGATCTTTATGAAGAATTAAAAAAATTATCAAATAATGATTCAAAAATACTTGATTTAGGTACTGGTGGTGGTGAAAAAGTATTGGAACAATTTCCCGATGTTTCAGAAATTTTAGGAACTGATTTATCTGAAGCAATGATAGAAACTGCTAATAAAAATTTATTATTAAGTGGCAAAAAAAATATAACTTTTAGAAAAATGGATAATTTAAATATGGATACACCTTTAGAGTATTTTGATATTGTAGTAGCAAGAAATACAGTTACTGACCCTAAACAAATATATTTAACATTAAAAAACGATGGATATTTATTAATTCATGGTGTTGATAAATATGATTGTCATGAATTAAAAAGAATTTTTGGTAAAGGACAATCATATTTTGATAAAAAACCAATAAGCATTATAGATTATGAGAATATGCTTGATGCAGGATTTAAAGATGTTGAATTAATACCAATACATAAAAGAGAATATTTTTCTTCAAAACAAGATTTAGTAAATTTTTTGCTTAAGGTTCCAATAATAGAAGATTTTAATGTTGAAGATAAAGATTTTTATAAAAAGAATATTGATCATGATAAATTAAATGAATATATAAAAAGAAATACATATAAAAAAGGAATAAGGTTAATTAGAAGATATTATGGAATAATTGGAAAAAAGTAATTTGAAAGTGTGAGATTTTATGAATTCAAAAATTTTTAATTATATTTCAACTATCGGTTGTATCATTACAATAATTTTATTATATATTTTTATTATAATTAGTGATAGCTTTGATATTAATGGTTGTACAATTTTAATATTTTTGTTAATGTTATTAAATCCTATTGCTAATATATGTCGATTAAATAAAAAAATTATAAATAATCCTATATTTCATATTTTACTTGTTACATTGACTAGTTATATTTCATATATTTTATTGAATAGTATTATAATATATCAATATAATTTAAATGGAGATAAATCACTAGCATACAATATGTTTTATGATAAACTTTTATATATTTTTATATCAATAATTATTATGTTATTAATAACTTTTATAATAAAAAAAACAAATATAAAATCTAATAAAGATAACTCTAAAATTATGCTTTTAATAATTTTAATAACATCATTAGTGCCAATAGTAAATCATAGTAGTGTACCATTAATAAGTGCTGGATTTAATATTGCATTATTAATTTTTTCAATATTAACATTTGTTAAATCAAAACAAATAAATAAAGCAGATGAATTACGAAGTTATTATTTAATTTTGATTGTTTGCTCATTAGTATCAATTAATCCAATTGCACTTGTTTTATCTATATATATGTTTTTACAATTAGATACTTTTGGTTTACGCATCTAATAATAATTGCAATTTATAAAGTAGATACAAAAATCTACTTTTTTAATGTTTTATTAGGTATATAGTGTGACATGTGATATAATGAGCATACAAAGGCGAAAAAATAGTAGGTGATAAAATGAAAAAAAATATTCTTATTGTAGAAGATGAAATGGATATAGCAGAATTATTAAAGTTATATTTAGAAAGTGAAGGATTTGGTATAAGTATTGCTAGTAATGGTGTAGAAGCGGAAAAATTAATGGATAATATAAATTTTGATATGGCGTTAGTTGATATAATGATGCCCAAAATGAATGGTTATGATTTTATAAAAAGAGTTAGAGAATATAATTTTAAACTACCGATTATAGTTTTGTCTGCTAAAAATTTAGATAATGATAAAATAGTTGCATTAAATTTAGGAGCAGATATGTATATTACAAAGCCATTTAATCCTTTAGAAGTAGTTGCTAATATAAAAGCTTTGCTTAGAAGATGTTCAGTACTTGGAATCAATAATATTATCAAATACGATAATATCGAATTAAACACTAATGAATTTTGGATAAAAAAAGATGAAAAAATAATTAATTTTACAGCTACAGAGTTAAAAATATTAATTAAGTTAATGAGTAAACCTAATGTAATATTTACAAAGGCACAATTATATGAATGCATAAGTAGTGATAATTTTTTCAACAATGAAAATGCAATGATGGTTCATATATCAAATATAAGAGGAAAATTAGAAGATAATCCATCAAATCCAAAATATATAAAAACGGTCAAAGGGCTAGGGTATAAATTTAGTTATGAAAAAAAATAAAAGTTTTGTTAATTTTTGTGTCTTTTATTTATCTATTTATTCGTTATTATTATTTCTTACTTTTATATTAACTAATACATTAATTAATAATAGTATTATTAATGTTTCTAAAACTTTATATGATTTTATAAAATATGATTATTTATTAAAAGAAGATGAATTTGATAAAATACCAGTAAAAAAATTCAAAAGAAATGAAATTGTTATTTTTGATGAAAACAAAGAAGTTTTATTCAGCACCAATAATTACGAAGAGGTTTTTTTAACTAAAGATGAGTTAATGTTTATTAATGAATATTTTACTGATACATATTTTCTTGTCCAAAGTATTAATAATGGCAATTATTTAATTACAGAAAATAATTATAATCAAGAAAACAAACAAACTGAAATATTAAATTATGCTATATTAGATTCAAATTATAATATAATAGAAGGAATTTTATTCGAAGGAAAAACAAAATTAAGTGAAAAAGAGTTTATATTACTAAAAGAAGGAATGAATGGTAAAAGTTATGTATCTAAATATTCATATGTAAATAATGAAGGAAAAGAAAGAATATTAGTTTTTTATGAACGATATTTAAGTAATGAAGAATATGAAAAAATTACTGACAACATATTATCTAGATGGATTTTTGTAATTCCTATTATATTAGTTTTAAGTGGTATAATAATTATTATATTTTATTACAAAATAAAAAAATCTATTAATATTATGAAAAAAAGAATATTAGATGATAATTATGCTTTAAAAAAGAAAAATAATATTCCGATTGAGTTTAATGAATTTTGTATAAAAATTAAAGATTTATTAAAAAAATTGGAATTAGAAAAGAAAAAAACAGAAAAAGAAGAAAAACTTCGTCAAAGTATTATTACTAATTTAAGTCATGATATAAAGACTCCGTTAACAGTTATTCAAGGTTATGCTAAGGCATTTTGTGATGGTGTTGTACCAAAAGATAAAGAGAAAAAATATATGGAAGCTATATATAATAAATCAGTTATTTCTACGGAAATTATAAATTCATTATTTCAATATTCACAAATGGAACATGTTGATTTTAAAGCGAATTATGAAGAATCTGATTTTAGTGAATTTTGTCGCGAATATTTAGCTATTAAATATTCTGATTTAGAAATGCTTAAATATAATTTAACTTTTAAACTAGAAGAAAAAACAATTATGTACAATTTTGATAGATCTCTTATGACAAGACTTTTTGACAATATAATAAATAATAGTGTAAAACATAATAAGAAAAATACAACAGTTTATTTTATTTATAAAGTTGTTAATAATTGCATTATTATTACAATAGCTGATAATGGAAAAGGAATAGTCTCCAAAGATCCTAATGTTTTGTTTACTCCATTTGTAGTAGAAAATGAAGCAAGAACTTGTGATTCTAGTACAGGATTAGGATTATATATTGTAAAAAAAATAGTCGAAATGCATAACGGCGAGATAAGTATTAATAAAAATCCTAAAAAACCTTATAAATTTGAAATAAATATTAAATTTAAATTATAAATGTATATTAAGAAATCTTAAGACTAAATTTATTTTATCTTAATCTTTCATGTGTATAATCTGTGAATGAGGTGATGAAATGGATTTAGTTTTTTCGTATTTAGAAGATACATGTATGAAATATAAAGACAAGATTGCAGTTAAATATAAAGATGAATATTTAACTTATAATGATTTTTTAACTAATGTTTATGTAGTAGGAACTAATTTATCTAAGAATGTTATAAATAATGAACCCATAGTTGTTTTTATGGATAAAGGGATAAATTCTTTAGAATCATTTTTTGGAATTTTATATTCTGGTGGATGTTATAGTTTAATTAATCCAGAATTTCCTGATGACCGAATTAAACAAATAAAAGAAGTTTTAAAAGTAAAAAAAATAATAACTTGTGAAAAATATTATGAACGAGCAATTAATTTATTTAATGATTGTAAGGTTTTTAAAATAGATGAATTGAAAAAAGGAACTTTTGACATTGATTTGCTTAATAAAATTAAACAAAACAAAATTGATGTTGATCCTGTATATATTAATTTTACATCAGGTTCAACAGGTATTCCTAAAGGTGTAGTAGTTTCTCATAAATCAATTATTGATTTTATAAATAAGTTTACAAAGTTATTTAATATTACCGATAAAGATATAATAGCAAATCAAGCGCCATTTGATTTTGATGTTTCAGTAAAAGATATATATTCATCAATTTTTGTTGGCGCAACATTAGTACTTATTCCTAAGGAATATTTTTCTAATCCAACAATTCTTTTAGATTATCTTGATAATAATAATACAACAACAATGATATGGGCAGTTTCAGCTCTATGCTTGATTACTACTTTTCATGGCTTAAATTATAAAGTACCAAATAAGGTTAATAAAATTATATTTTCAGGAGAAATAATGCCATTGAAACATTTAAGCGTTTGGATGGAAAAATTACCAAATGCGATGTTTGTAAATGTTTATGGTCCAACGGAAATAACTTGTAATTGTACTTATCATATTATTGATAAAAAAAGATTTTATGTTGACTATATTCCGATTGGAATTGCGTTTTTTAATGAAAGAGTATTCTTATTAAGTAAAGAAGATAAATTAATAACAAATAACGATGAAATTGGAGAAATCTGTGTTAGTGGGTCTTGTTTAGCGTTAGGATATTATAATAATGAAGAACAAAGTAAAAAAAGTTTTGTTCAAAATCCAATTAATAATAATTATTTTGAAAGAATATATCGAACTGGAGATTTAGGTAAATATAATGAAAATAATGAATTAATTTTTTGTGGAAGAAAAGATTTTCAAATTAAATATTTAGGGCATCGTATTGAATTAGAAGAAATCGATAGAGCAATAATGAATGTTGATGGTATAACTAGAGTTTGTACAATATTTGATGAAGAAAAATCAAAAATATATTCTTTTTATGTAGGAACTTTGGAAACTAAAGATTTAAGAAGTATATTGCAAGAAAAATTACCAATATATATGATTCCAACTAAGTTTATCAAATTAAATAATTTACCTTTAACAAAAAATGGTAAAATTGATAGAAAAAAATTATTTGATTCATATAAAGGGGGAAAATAATGAATTATAGTAAACTATTAAATAAATTTTCAACGCCTATGTATTTATTTGATATAGAATTATTAGAAAAAAGAATTAAATATATAAAAAGTTGTTTTGATAAAGATATTAAATTTATATATGCAATAAAAGCTAATACATTTATTTTAAAACAAATAGAAGAATTAATTGATGGCTTTGAAATATGTTCTTTTGGTGAATTTGAAATATGTAATAATTTAAAATTAAATCAAAATAAGTTTGTTATTTCTGGAGTTAATAAAGATTTTGATTCTATAAAATATATTTTTGAAAATACAAATAATGTTGTTAAATTTACTGTTGAATCTATAAATCAATATAAATTATTAACTGCATTAGCAAAACAATATAATAAAAAAATAGAGTTATTAATTAGATTAACTTCTGGAAATCAATTTGGAGTTTCAGAAACAGATTTTGAACAAATAATTTCATATAGTAAAAATGAATCAATGATAAAGATAATAGGCATACAATATTTTTCTGGAACTCAAAAAAAATCAATCAAAAAATTAGAAAAGGAATTGAATTATTTAGAACAATTTATTAATTATATTGAAGAAAAACATCATATAAGAATAGAACATCTTGAGTATGGTCCAGGTGCTCCTATTTCATATTTTGTGGGTGAAGAATTCGATGAATTAGAATATTTTAAAGAGCTAAATAATATGTTAAGTAAAATAAAAAATAGAAAAATATCATTAGAAATTGGTAGAAGTATTGTTGCTTCATGCGGATTTTATTTAACTAAAATAGTTGATATTAAAAGTAATCAAAATGGAAATATACTTTTACTTGATGGAGGTATGAATCATTTAGTATATTATGGACAAACAATGGCTATGAGGATACCTTATTTAGAACAATATCCTATAAGAAAAGGCGAGGTAAAGCATTATACTCTTTATGGTTCATTATGTACTATAAATGACATATTAATAAAAAATTTGCCACTTGAAGATGTTCAAATTAATGATGTATTTATTTTTAAAAATGTTGGTGCTTATTGTAGTACCGAAGGTATATCTTTGTTTTTAAGTAGAGAATTACCTAAAATAATATTAAAAGATAAAGATGGAAATTTTAAATTAGTAAGAGATAATATAAAAACAAGTAATTTAAATTTCCCTTATGTAGAGGAGTGAAAATAATGAATGAATTAATTAATATATTAGAAGAACTAAAACCAGGTATAAATTATGAAACAACAGAAAATTTAATTGACGGAAGATATTTAGACTCATTAACAATTCTTTCTTTAATTTCTGAAATTGAAGATGAATTTGATGTTGAAATACCTGCTGTTGAAATTATTCCTAATAATTTTAATTCTGCAGAAAAAATTTATAATTTAATTCAAAAGTTAAAAAATGAATGAAATTTTTAGTAAATATTACAATTTAATTTTCTTATTAGTTGTTTCTTTTAATAATTTGATTCCTAAAAAAATAAGATCAATATTTTATTTAATTATTAGTCTTCTTTTTTTCTATATAATGAGTGGGAAACTAATAATATATTTATTGATAACAATAACAAGTATATATATATCAGCTTTATTAATAAATAAAGTTGAAGAAAAACAAAATTCATCTAAAAAAATAAAATCATTAATTTTAATTGTTTGTATTTTAATTAATTTAGTATTTTTGATAGTATTTAAATATTTAAAATTTTTTACTATAAGTACAAACTCGATATTATCTATTTTGGGAATAAATTTTAGTTTTAATATTTTAAAATTTGTAGCACCAATAGGGATATCTTTTTATACACTTCAAGGTTTATCTTATTTATTTGATGTGTATAATAAAAAAATCAAAGCAGAAAAAAATTTTATTAAAGTAGCGTTATTTATATCTTTCTTCCCACAAATTATGGAAGGGCCTATAGCAAGATATGAAGAAACAAGTAATGAATTATATAAAAATAAAAATTATACATATGATAGCTTTTGTTTTGGTATGCAAAGAGTAATTTGGGGAATATTTAAAAAAATGGTTATAGCAGATAGGTTAAATATAGTTGTAAAAACTGTATTTAGAGATTATCAAATATTTAGTGGACCATTTATTTTTATTGGAGCTATGTGTTTTACAATAATGCTTTATATGGAATTTAGCGGAGCAATGGATGTTGTAATTGGTACAGGAGAAATAATAGGTGTTAAAATTCCAGAAAATTTTAGACAACCATTTTTTTCTAGAAATATATCAGAGTTTTGGACTAGATGGCATATAAGTTTAGGTAAATGGTTTAAAAATTATATTTACTTTCCTGTTTCTTTATCAAAACCGGTAAAAAAGATAAATAGTAAAGTAAAAAAAATGTTTGGAAGAAAAGTTAGCACTTTAGTTAGTAGTGGTATTGCTTTATTTGTTGTTTGGCTATTAAATGGTTTATGGCATGGAGCAGGATTAACTTTTATTTTATTTGGCTTGTATCATTTTATATTGATTTTTTTAGGTAATATATTAAAACCATATATTGATAAGAGAACTTCTAAATTTAGTAATAATAAACTATTTAAAGTTTTGCAGAATTTTAAAGTTGCAATATTAGTTATTATAGGTGAATTAATATTTTGGTCTTTAAATGTTAAAGCATTATTTATTATGTTAAGTAAACTTTTCACTGATTTTACTATTGATAAAGCTTCATTTGTAAAATTAGGGTTAGATATACCAGACTGTATTATTTTAGTATTATCATTATCAGTTGTATTTATTGTTAGTTTATTAAAAGAAAAAAATATTAATGTTAGAGAAGAAATAGCTAAAAAAAATATAATAATTAGATGGTCATTATATTATATTTTAATTTTTAGTATAATTCTTTTTGGAGCTTATGGTCCAGGATATCAACCAGTTGAACCAATTTATGCAGATTTTTAGGAGGGTATATGAAAAAAGTGTTGAAGATGTTTATGTTTGTTTTGATTTTTGTAATATTATTTTTTATATTTTCATATTTACTATCACCTAAATATAATTTGAAAAAATTTGGCTTTATAAAAAATTCTTTATACAGTATATTAAGTGAAAAGCCTAATACAATAGATGTTGTTGCGGTTGGTGATAGCCTTGTTTATTCTTCAATTTCACCAATGGAAATATATGGTGAATATGGTTATACTGTTTTCGATTGTTCAAAACCAGCTCAGTTAGTAACAGAAGCGTATAATTATTATAAGGTGGCTGTTGAAAGTCAAAAACCTAAAGTAGCCTTTATTGAAGCAAATATATTGTTTAGAAATATTAATAAAAAAAGCGCTATTAGTAAATCTAAAGATTTTTTAAAAAGTTCTGTTCCTTTAATGGTATATCATAATAATTGGAAAAAAATAATTATTAAAGATGATGATGCTAATAATAATTTTAAAGGATTTGTTTATAGCAAAAAAATAAAACCAGGAACATTAAAAGAATATATGGTAAAAACAGATGATATAAAACCAATTCCTAAAGAAAATTTAGAGTATTTAAATAAAATAATCGAATTATCAAAAGAAAACAATATAAAGCTAATTTTTGTTGGATTACCTAGTCAAAAATCATGGAATTACGCTAAACATAATGCAATCAATAAATTATCTAAAGAATTACAATTTGAATATATTAATTTAAATATGATAGAAGAAATAGATATTGATTGGCAAAAAGATACTAGGGATAAGGGAGATCATTTGAATTATTTTGGAGCCAAAAAAGTTTCAAAATATTTAGGCGAATATTTAAAAAAATTAAATATAATTTCAAGTAAGAAAAACGATTCAAATTATAATGATTGGAATATGCTTTATGAAAAATATAAAAATTTAGATTAGTATAATACTAGCGATTGCATATTCTCCATCGTGAGAAATAGAAACATTTATATTATGATTTAAATTTTTTAATTCATTATGTAACAATATTTCAGGACAATTATTAGAATCGTGTGTTATTTCTATATTTTTTAAGGAACAGTTATCTATTCCTTTTTTTAATGCTTTTAAAAAAGCTTCTTTAGCTGCAAACATTCCTGCTATAGTGGAATTAATGTAATTTCTTTTTTCTATATATTCTAATTCTCTTTGATTAAATGTATTATTCATAAAAGTTGTATTAGTTTTTAATTTTTCAAATCTATTAATTTGGACAATATCTATACCATTTGTCATAAAAATCACCTATAAATATTATAATATAAAATTTAACATAAAGAAACATTTATTAATTATATTAATTTAATTAGATGTTTTGTTTAATAGTATATTGTATAGTAATAAAAGATAGATTTTATTAAATATAGTTTATAGAGTAGATATAAAAATCTATTTGTTTTATGACATTCTAAGATTTGTCAATAGTTAAATTATGTGATATAGTAAAACATGCTAAAAAGACACGAAATTTATTATTTTTTTAAAAATAATAAATAATGTGTTTTATTGGTGTATAATATAATAG
>CALVIQ010000028.1 GCA_944331815.1 uncultured Bacilli bacterium | reverse complement strand
ATAAAACTAACTTTAAATATGGTACAAAAATAAAAGATATATCAAAACTAGAAATAGGCGATTATATAGTTCATAATGTTCATGGTATAGGTAGATATTTAGGCCTTAAAACAATGAATAAAAATGGCTTAATCAAAGATTATTTACAACTAGAATATAAAGATGGTGATAAATTATATATTCCTGTGGAAAAGATAGATTTGATTAGTAAATATTCTTCTAAAGATGGTTATGTACCTAAAATAAATAAACTAGGTTCATCTGAATGGTCTAAAGTTAAAATGAGAGCTCGTGCTAAAGCTCATGATATAGCCCAAGAATTACTTAAGACTTTTGCATTAAGAGAAGTAAATAAAGGATTTAAATTTAAAGAAGATGATGAAACACAAATATTATTTGAAAAACAATTTCCATATCAAGAAACCGCTGACCAATTAAAAGTATTAGATGAAATAAAAAAAGATATGGAAAGTATTCATCCTATGGATAGATTATTATGTGGTGATGTTGGATATGGTAAAACTGAAATAGCTTTTAGAGCAGCTTTTAAAGCAATATTATCAGGTAAACAAGTAGCTTTATTATGTCCAACTACTATTCTTTCTAATCAACACTTTCTTAATGCTTTAGATAGATTTAAAGAATTTCCAGTTAATATAAGATTATTAAATAGATTTACTACACCTAAAGTATATAAAGATACATTGTTAAAACTTCAAGAAGGTTCTATCGATTTTGTAATTGGTACACATAGATTGTTAAATGATGAAATTAAATATAAAGACTTAGGATTATTGATAATAGATGAGGAACAACGGTTTGGAGTAACTCATAAAGAAAAAATTAAAAAATTAAAAACTAATATTGATGTTTTAACCTTATCAGCTACACCTATTCCTCGTACCTTACAAATGTCTTTATCTGGTATTAAAGGATTATCAACTATTGAAACCCCACCTTCAAATAGATATCCTGTTCAAACTTATGTCTTAAATTATAATACTAAAATAATTAAAGATGCTATTTATAAAGAATTATCTAGATCAGGTCAATGTTTTATTCTATATAATCATGTTGATAGTATTGCTTCTAAAGCTAAAGAAATACAAGAATTAGTTAAAGATGCAAAAGTAGTTTATGCTCATGGAAGGATGAATAAAACAGATATTGAAGATATAATGCTTAAATTTATAAATAAAGAATATGATGTTTTAGTTTGTACTACGATTATTGAAACAGGAATAGATATACCTAATGTTAATACGTTAATTATATTAGAAGCTGATAGATTAGGTTTATCACAACTATATCAATTAAGAGGTAGAGTTGGTCGTACTAACAAAATAGCTTATTGTTATTTAATGTATAGTAAAATACTATCCGAAATAGCTACTAAAAGATTAAATGCTATTAAAGAATTTACTGAATTAGGTAGTGGATTATCTATAGCTAGAAGAGATTTGTCTTTAAGAGGAGCAGGAGATTTCTTAGGAGATGAACAATCAGGATTTATTGATTCAATAGGTATAGAATTATTTACTCAATTATTAAAACAAGAAATAGATAAATTAAAAGGAGTATATGTTAAAGAAGAGGAAGATACTCAACCATTAATTGAAGTAGATACTTATATATCAGATTCATATGTTAAAGAAATGGATTTGAAAATAGAAATACATAAAAAAATAAATGAAATAGATTCCTATGATAAATTAGTTTCAGTTCAAAAAGAATTGGAAGATAGATTTGGTAAATTAGATGATAAATTAATTATTTATATGTATCAAGAATGGTTTGAATCATTAGCTTCTAAATTAAATATTATAAGTATTAAACAAAATTCAAAAGAAATAGAATTAACTATTGATTCAAATATAGATGGTGAAAAATTATTCTTAGAAACATTTAAAATAAGTAATAATTTTAGATTTGGAACTAGAGGTAAAAATTTAATTATTACTTTAAAATTACAAGGATTAGAAAAACATTTTATTTATTATTTAATTGATTTATTATTTGTAATTGAAAAAGCAACTATTAAATAATTATTTAGTATATTATTTAATATATTGTTTAAACTAACTTTGAGGTGAATTCATGAATACAGGAGTTGTAAGAAGAATCGATGAGTTAGGAAGAATAGTTATACCTAAAGAAATAAGAAGAAGTTTAAGAATAAAAGAAGGAGAAAGTTTAGAGATATTAGTTGATAATGAAAATATTATTTTAAAGAAATATTCTTTAATAAAAAATTTAAATGATTTTGCGCAGAATATAACGGATTCGATTAAATCTTTTATTAAAAACAGTGTATTAATATGTGATACTGATAGTATAATTGCAGTATCTGGAGATTTAAAAAAACAATTATTAAATAAAAAAATAGGTAGTGATTTGGAAGTAAAATTAAATAGAAGAGAAGAAATGTTAGAAAAACATAAAAAATCAATTAAAATAAGTGATGAAATAGAATGTTGTTATGCGGTTAGTCCTATTATAGTTAATAGTGATGTTATAGGATTAGTAATGATATTAGGTGATGAGGTTGATGAAACCGATTTAAAATTAACTCAAATAGCATCTAGATTTTTAACTAATCATTTAGAATAAATGTAAAAATTGCGTAAAATGTCGTTATTTGAATATTAAAAATATTGTTATATAGCAAATATCTATGATATATTATTAACATAGAAGGGAATATACTATGGAACAAAAATTAACAGATTTAACGCCGTTGGCTTTATTATTTTTACCTGTTGTAATAGCTATAATTGGAGTTATAATAGATTTTAATGTCGTAGATTTTGTTTATGTAGTATTAGTAGGTATTTTATTTTTAAGATATTTTATAGCAACAAGAAAACAAAATTAATTTTTTGTTTTTTTTAGGAGGTAATTTAATGATTGATACGCATTGTCACATAACTAGTGAATATTATGATAATATTGATGAAGTTATAAATAAAATGAAAGATAATATAATTATAGTAAGTGGTACAAATAAGGATGATATAAAAGAAGTAATTAATTTATGTAATTATAAAAATGTTTATGGTACTATTGGAATATATCCTACTGAAGAATTAGATTTAAAAATAATAGAAGAAAATATCAATAATAAAAAAATAGTAGGTATAGGTGAAATAGGATTAGACTACCATTTAGATCATAACAAAAATGAACAGATTAATAAATTTATTAAACAGTTAGATTTAGCTAGAAAATACAATAAAACTGTTGTAATACATACAAGAGATGCTATACAAGATACTTATGATATTTTAAAAAATTATAAAGATTTAAAAAAAGTTATCCATTGTTATAGTGGTAGTTTAGAAATGGCTAAAGAATTTATTAAAATTAATTGTAGATTAGGTATAGGTGGAGTTTTAACATTTAAAAATAGTAAATTAAAAGATGTTATTAAAGAAATAGATTTGAAATATTTATTACTAGAAACAGATAGTCCTTTTTTAACTCCAGAACCATATAGAGGAACTAAAAATGAGCCTTATAATATAATTTATGTAGCTAAAAAAATAGCTGAAATTAAAGATATCTCTTTAGAAGAGGTATTAGATATAACAACTAAGAACGCTAAAGAGCAATTTGACTTAGATTAAAATTTGTGATACACTTAAATTATGATAGACAAAATTGAGGTGAAACAATGAATTTTTATTTACTAAGTTTATTTGGTAAATGGGTGAGTTTGGGATTACTTTCAATTATATCTTTATTTGGTTTTGAAGTAGATGAAACTAAAAAAGAAGTAAGTAATGATAATATTAATAAAAATGTTAATGTTGTTTCAAAAGTTATAGAATATGAAACAATTAAAACTTATGATAGTTCTATTCCTAGTAATATTACTAATATTCTAGTAGAGGGCAAAAATGGTTTAGTATTTGTTGGAAGAAATAATGAAGAAATAGTTTTAGAAGAAGTAGTTAATGAAGAAGTAGTTGTAGGTACTGGAAAGTATGGTAAATATAAAGGTGTTATGACTGGATATGGTCCTGATTGTAGTACCTGTTCTGGTGTTGGAAATGTTTCTTGTAAAACCGAAGATAAGAAAAAATTTAATTTAATTAATGATGGTGTTTATTATAATGACGATGAATTTGGGGAAGTAAGAGTATTAGCTGCGGCTTTATCAGAATTTTCTTGTGGAACTATTGTAGAAGTTAAAAGTTCTAATTTAGGAAATTTTATGGGGATTGTAATGGATACCGGATATACAATGAGAGAACAATTAAAAAATGGTATTTATCATTTTGATGTTGCTTATCAAACAGAAAAAGATGAAAATATAAGATTTGCTACTAACATGAGTGGGAATGTTGAATTTAATGTGCAAAGATGGGGATGGTAAACCATCTTTTTATTTTATAAAAAAAATGGTATAATTTAAATTAAGTCGAAAGGAGTAAAATATGGAATATTCACCAAAAAAAATAAAAGAAATAATGGAATTAAATGATTTTAATTTTAAAAAGAAATTTGGTCAAAATTTTATAATTGATGAAAATATTATTGATTCTATTATAAATAAGGCTAATATTGATAAAAATACATTGGTAATTGAAATAGGTCCAGGAGCAGGATCATTAACCTATAAACTGGCTAAAAATGCTAAAAATGTTATATGTTATGAAATAGATACAACTTTAAAAGATATATTAAAGAATAACTTAAAAGAATTTGATAATGTTAATATTATATATAATGATTTTTTAAAACAAAATATAAAAGAAGACATAAAAAAATATAATTATGATAAATTATATGTTGTTGCTAATTTACCATACTATATAACAACACCTATTTTAATAAAAATAATTGAAGATAGTATTACTGTGGATAAAATAGTTGTAATGGTTCAAAAAGAAGTTGGAGATAGATTTAAAGCTAAACCTAATAGTAAAGATTATAGTTCTTTATCAGTTTATTTAAATTATTATTTTGATGTAAAAAAAATATTAGATGTTAGTAGAAATGTATTTATGCCTAAACCTAATGTTGATAGTATCGTAGTAGAATTTAGTAAAAAAGAAAGAATTAATTTAAAAAATGAGCAATTATTTTTTAAATTAGTAAGAGATTCATTTAAACAAAAAAGAAAGAATTTAAGAAATAATTTAAAAGGATATGATTTAGAAAAAATAAGTAACATTCTAAATAAATATAATTTTGATTTAACTGTACGAGCTGAACAATTGGATATTAATATATTTATTGATATTGCTAATAATTTATAGAAAATTGCTAAAAAAGCAATTTTTTTTAAATCCATGCAGGAAATCACCATACTTTTGGTTAATAAAACTAATAGGAGGTGATTTAAATAAAAAAATTTTATACAGCAAGACATGAACCTGTTTTCATGTATGCTGCTGTTAAAAAAGAATTCTTAATAGCTATTTTAGAACCAATTCTAGATAAAAAAATTGAAGACTTACAAATACTAAATCCTAATTTAATTCAAGATTATTATAAGTTACGTGGTCAAAGATTAGATTTATTAGTAAAAACAAAAGGTGAGATAATCAATGTTGAATTAAATACTAATTATAGTGAAGAAATAAAAATAAGAAATCTTCATTATGTTTTTAAGTTAGCAAGTGAAAATACAGAAAGAGGAAACAAATACAAAGTAGGATATCCGATAATTCAAGTAAATTTAAA
This sequence comes from uncultured Bacilli bacterium, assembly GCA_944331815.1. The sequence continues at coordinate 2,381 of CALVIQ010000028.1, read as the reverse complement.
TTTTTATAATAGTAAATATGAAAAAAGTATATACACATTATATGATAGAATAAACAAAATAGAGTTAACTGATTATATAAAAATATATAATGTAGGTATAGACAAATACATAAAAAACTATTATAATAATGATAAGAAGTTTACCAAAGGTGAAGAAGCGTTAATAATGTTAGATTTGGGTAAACAAGGATTAGAAGAATTATCGGAAAAGAGTGAGATAGTGAATAATTTTAAAGAAGAAGTAATCAAAGCTAACAATGACCAATTTGTAGTGGATTGGATAAGTAAAGAAGAAGAACAGAAACAGTATGAAGAATTAATGTATGAAAAAGGACTTAATCAAGGCCTATCTGAAGGAATCACTCAAGGAAAAGAACAAAATAAAATAGATGTAGCAAAAGAAATGTTAAAATTAAATATGGATTTAGAAACAATAAGCAAGGTAACTAAATTAGCTAAAAATCAAATTGAAAGTTTAAGAAATTAAACTTTTTTTAATTAATATAATTAAATAGGTGATTAAATGCTTAAAATAATGGATAGTGTTTTATGGGCAATATCAACAGTCCTAATGGTATATTCTGGTATTTATTTTACATATAAACTAAAATTTGTGCAATTTAATTTTAAAGAAATGTTTAAAAATATAATAAAAAAAGAAGATAATACAATATCACCATTTGAATCTTTAATGATGGTATTAGGAGGCAGAATTGGTGTAGGAAGCATTGCTGGTATCGCGTTAGCTATCTATTTAGGAGGAATAGGTTCTATTTTTTGGATGTGGATAATTGGTTTTATATCTGCTGCTAATAGTTTTGCTGAAACAACTTTAGGTGTTAAATATCAAGAAAAGGATAATAATCTATATAAAGGTGGACCAAGTTATTATATTAAAAATGGTTTAAATAATAAAAAATTAGGTAGATTATATGCATTTATTATTGTTATTAGTCAAGTATTTGGTTTTTTAAGTATTCAAGCTAATACAATAACTAATTCCATAAATATTAATCCTATTATAAGTGGTTTGATAATTACTTTAATTTCTTTTATAATCATAAATAAAAGCACTAAACAATTATTTAAAATATCTTCTAAATTAGTTCCTATTATGACTTTAATATATATATTAGCTTCTATATTTATAATAATAAATAATATTGACCAAATACCAAATTTGTTTAAAAGTATAATATTTGAGGCTTTTAATTTTAAGGCATTAGGTTTTGGAGTATTGTCATCTTTTATAGTAGGTATTCAAAGAGGAATATTTTCTAATGAAGCAGGATTAGGTACTGGAGCTATAGCTGCTTCAACTGTAAAAACAAAATTTCCCACTAATCAAGGATATGTTCAAATATTAGGTATTTATATAACTACTTTTTTAGTTTGTACAGCAACCTCTTTAGTAATTTTAACTAGTGATATAAATTTCCTAGGAAATAATTTAAATGGTATTGAAATGACACAAAATGCTTTTATTTATCATTTGGGAAATATAGGAAATATTATAGTTATAATATCAATAATTTTATTTGCTTTTTCCACAATATTATCTGGTTTTTATGATGCTGAATCTAATTTAAAATATTTAACAAATAAAACAGATTATTTAAAAATAGTTATATGTGTTGTTTTATTTGTAAGTTCAATTATACCAGCTAAAACAATTTGGGAAATAGTAAATATTTTAACTGCAATACTTGCTATTATAAACATATATGCAATAATTAAATTAAAGAAAGATGTTATATTTGAATTGAGAAGATATAAAGAATGTGGTAAAATGAATTAGGTGGTAGTTATGATAAATAAGAATTGGGATATAGTTTTAAAAGATGAATTAAATAAAGATTATTTTAAAAAACTAGGTGTTTTTGTAAAAAACGAATATAAAAGCAAAATATGTTATCCACAGTATAAAGATATTTTTAATGCCTTAAGATATACTGATTATAATGAAGTAAAAGTAGTTATATTAGGTCAAGATCCTTATCATGGAGAAAATGAAGCTCACGGATTATCATTTTCAGTTAGAGATGATGTTAAAAGACCACCATCATTAAATAATATTTTTAAAGAATTAGAAAATGATTTAGGTATAAAAAAAACTAACAATGATTTAACTAATTGGGCTAAACAAGGAGTATTATTATTAAATAGTATCATGAGTGTTGTAAAGGATACTCCTTTATCTCATAAAGAAAAAGGGTGGGAAATATTTACAGATAATATTATAAAATTATTAAATGAAAGAGAACAACCAATTGTGTTTATTTTATGGGGAGGATATGCAAGAAGTAAGAAAAAATTAATAACTAATAAAAATCATTATATTGTTGAATCAGTTCATCCTTCACCACTTTCTGCTTATAATG
>CALVIQ010000027.1 GCA_944331815.1 uncultured Bacilli bacterium | reverse complement strand
GTAGTCATTGCAATACAAAAAATAAAGAAATAAAAGACTTAAACAAACGAAACTGGACATGTTCTAATTGTAAAAATGAAAATGATCGAGATATAAATGCTGCAACAAATATAATGTGGGAAGGTTTAATAAATAATACTAAGTTATTTACATGAACAAACCTCAAAAAATTTAACTGCAAAAAATAAAATAAAAACAAGTACGATAGCGATTATCGGAAATTAGTCTCTGGAGGAAAAAGCGAAAGCCACCGAAGAAGGAGAAATATCTAATCGTGAGATTAGATGCAGTCAAATTTATTTGACTTTTGTTCTTAATAAAATATAAATTTTCTAATAATTTAGCAGGAAATTCTCTTACTTTTGACGAATATAACTAGTAGGAAGTGATTTTTATATCAAAATTTTATACAGCAAAGTATGAACCAATTTTTATGAGAGCAGTAGTTAAACCCAATATTTTAAAACCATTATTGGAGTATATTTTAGAAAAAGAAATAATACAATTAGAAATATTAAATCCAAATTTAATTCAAGATTATTTTAAATTAAGAGGTCAAAGATTAGATTTATTAGTAAAGACTAAAGAAGAAATAATAAATGTAGAATTAAATTCTAATTATAATGAAGAAATATTAATAAGAAACTTACATTATATTTTTAAATTGGCAAGTGAAAATACAGAAAGAGGAAATAAATATAAAGTAAAAAATAAGATAGTTCAAATAAATCTAAATTTTATAAATAGTAAATATAAAAAATGCGAATATTTATTATATGATAAAAAACATGAAATAGAATTAACAGATTACATAAAAATATGTAATATAGGTATAGACAAATATATAAAAAACTATTATAATAATAGTAAAAAGTTCACCAAAGGTGAAGAATTGTTAATAATGTTAGATTTAGAAAAGAAAGAATTAGAAGAACTATCAGAAAAGAGTGATATAGTGGATAATTTTAAAGAAGATGTAATAAAAGCAAATGAAGATAAATTAATAGTAGAATGGATAAGTCGTGAAGAAGAACAAAAGCAATATGAAGAAGTAATGTATGAAAAAGGACTTAATCAAGGTATCACTCAAGGAATAGAACAAACTAAACAAGAAAATGCTAAAAAGATGCTAGAATTAAATATGGATTTAGAAACAATAAGTAAAGTTACCGGTTTAACTATAGAACAAATTAATGATTTGAAATAGTCATTAATTTTTTTTAATATTCTTACAATTTTGTAATTATTGACATTATTATATTGATTAAATTGTTAATTTATTTTATAATTAAAATGGTGATACTATGAAGAAAAATGGGTTTACGATGGTGGAGTTAATAGCAATAATAGTAATAATGGCATGTATATTATTAATTGTTTTACCATCAATTAATAATACTATTAAAAATAGTGAAGAAAAAGAAAAACAAGAAGCACTAAATAGTATTTATATGGCAGCAGAGAATTATTTAATGGCCAATTATGATGATCATAAAATCGATAATGTTGGTGATACAACCTATATTAATATCATGGATTTAATTAGTAATGACTATATGAGTATAGATACATTAAATCCTAATAATGATTCAACGTTTTCAAATAAAGATGTGGTTAAAGTAATTAGAAATGATGATGGGACATTTAGTTATGAATTAGATTATTTAAAAACGTTAATTGAAACTTTATTAGAACAATATAGTCCTGATAATACAACTGGATTATTAAGAGATTCTATTAATGAAAATTTATACTATTATAAGGGAACAAATGAACAGGTAAGTAATAACTTTTTATGGTATGGAGGACATCAATGGCGAGTGTTGGAGTTTGATACTGAAGCTAAAACATTAACACTTATAACTCAACAACCTTTAACATCAATTCAACCAGCAAGTACGGTATGGTCTGATGAAAATAGTTATAATTCAAGCTATGTTAACACATGGCTAAATAAATATTTTTGGAATAGTTTAGATAGTAATATCCAAAATAATATATTAGATAATACATTTAATATAGGAATATATACAGATGTAGATGAAATAATAACAACAAAAAAAGTGGGATTATTAGATCAAACGCAATATGAAAGAGCTGGAAGTGCTGATTCATTCTTAGATATTAAAGATATTTGGTGGTTAGGAAGTAGATTTCGTTCGGCTGGCGTTCGCGGCGTAGACGGCAATGGTATCACGGGCGGCCTTTCAGTTTCGAGCAGTTACGGCGTCCGTGCAGTTATAAAAATTTCTGATATAACCATCACCAGAGGGGATGGTACTCTTGCAAGTAATTATCAAGTAGGAAAAAAAGCAACAAATACCAATAATGTTCAAGTAGGAGAATATATCAATGTTCCATATAGTGGAAGCAATAATGCTTGTGGAAGTGATAAAATGTGTACATTTAGAGTAGTAAATAAAGATGAAGATAGTATCAAAGTAGTACTAAATGGATTACTTCCAATAGGAAGCCAATATGGAAGTTCAACAACAATAAGTACAAGTCATACAATATATACCTCACTGAATTCATTTGCCGCAGGAATAAGTAACACATATCGATATACAGAAAATAAAACATTCTACATAGGAGATTATCAAAGTTCACCAACAAATTATGAAGATGTCAAAGATGAAACATTGGAAGCAAGTATTGGATTACCAACAGTAGGAGAGATGTTCAGTGGAAATGATATAGATATGGGAAGTATCAAAACATTTGTAGATGTAAATACAATCGAAAATTCAACTGCATCAAATTATTATTGGACAATGAATAGAAGCGATTCGTCTAACGTCCACATCGTGTACTACAATGGTGGCATTAGCCGTAATTCCGTTTCACTCAGTTACGGCGTTCGTGCAGTTATATATCTGAAGGCAGGGACTTCAGCCATAACCTTCTCATCTGGAGAAGGTACTCCAAACTCACCATATGTATTACAATAATCAAACAAAGTAGAGATAACAATAAATTATAAATGAAGTCATACACACCTTGCCAATGAAATAGGCAAGGTGAGGCATATCTACAGTATAAAAGAAAGGAATGATAATATGAAAACAATAAGAGATTTTGATTTGAATAATAAGAAAGTAATAATAAGAGTAGATTTTAATGTACCTATTAAAGATGGTATTATAACAGATGATACTAGAATAAAAGAAAGTTTAAAAACAATTAATTATGCTATAGAAAATAATGCTAAAATAATTTTAATGAGTCATTTAGAAAAAATTAAAGAAGAAAGTGATAAAATAAAAAACAGTTTAAAACCAGTAATTTTTAGATTGAGTGAATTATTAAATAAAAAAGTTATATTTGTTTCTAACACTCGAGGTGAAGAATTAGAAGAAAAAATTAATAATTTACAATCTGGTGATGTATTATTAATGGAAAATACGAGATTTGAAGATTTACCTGATAAAAAAGAAAGTAAAAACAATGAAGATTTAGGCAAATATTGGGCTTCTTTAGGAGATATTTATATAAATGATGCATTTGGTACTGCACATAGAGCTCATGCTTCTAATGTTGGTATTGCTAGTAATTTACCAAGTGGAATAGGATTTTTAATTGAAAAAGAATTAAATAATTTATTACCTGCTATCAATAATCCAAATAGGCCATTTGCAGTTATTTTAGGTGGAGCTAAGGTAAGTGATAAAATAGGAGTTATTGAAAACTTAGTTAATAAAGCCGATTATATTTTAATTGGTGGAGGAATGGCTTTTACTTTCTTGAAAGCCAAAGGAATAGAAATTGGTAAATCTTTATTAGATGAAGAAAGTATTGAATTTTGTAAAAAAATATTAAAAGAAAATGAAGAAAAAATAATATTACCTATTGATGTTGTAACAGAATTAAAAGAATGTTTTATAACTGATATAACCAAAGATGAAACAGGATTAGATATTGGTAGTAAAACAGTAAAATTATTTAAACAATATTTAGATAATAGTAAAACAATTATATGGAATGGTCCTGTTGGTATGTTTGAAGAAGATAGATATAGTAATGGTACAAAAGGTATTTGTGAAATATTAAAAAATATTGAAGCTACAAAAATAGCTGGTGGTGGTGACACTGCTAGTGCAGTTAAAAACTTTGGCTATGAAGGAGCTTTCACCCATATATCAACAGGTGGAGGAGCAAGTTTAGAATTATTAGAAGGAAAAGTGTTACCTGGAATAGATATAATCAAATGAAAAAGAAATTTATAAATATATTTTTAATAGTTATATTTACTTTAATAGTATTATATTTTGCTTTAAAGGATAATTATAAAGAAATAATAGAACTACTATTGAATGCTGATATTAGATGGTTATTCATAGGTTATTTGTTTGTTTTAAGTTATACTTTTCTTAAATCTGTTGTAACTAATAATATAATTAATCAGTTTAAAAGTTATAGTATTAATAAAACATTTAATTTGCAGCTTATGACATTTTTCTTTAATGCTATAACTCCTTTTTCAACAGGTGGTCAACCATTTCAGGTATATATTTTGAAAAAAAACAAATTATCTTTGAGTGATGGAACAAATATTATTGTTCAAGAATCTATTATTCATCAAATAGCGTTGATTATAATTGGTATTGTAGCAATTATAGTTAATCAAATTTTTAATATTTATAAATTTGAAGGATTTATTTTAATATTTCTAATAATTGGATTTGGTCTTAATGTATTAATAGTTTTTCTTTTATTTTTAATATCTCATAGTAATAAAATTGATAAATTAGTAACTAAATATATTGTTAAATTATTGACATTTTTGAAAATAATTAAAAATAAAGAATTGTTAAATAAATTGCATAAAACTATTGATAATTTTAATTACAATTCTAAAATGTTATTGAAAGATAAAAAAAGATTTATTAAATTAATATTAGTAAATTGTTTAGCTTTTTTATGCTTATACATAGTTCCTTTAACAATTTTATTTAGTTTTGGTAACTATAAAAGTTTTGATGGAATTATTGCTATTACTTTAGTATCTTTTATATCTATTATGAGTTCCTATATCCCACTACCAGGGGGGATAGGTGGACAAGAATATCTATTTATTTTAATGTTTGGATTATATATTAATCAGCCATTATTAAGTTCTTTAATGATTATGTGGCGTTTTATTACTTATTATTTACCAATGATAGTAGGAGCAGTTATTTTTAATTTTAAGCAAAAGGTGATTTAATATGAGAATAGGAATTTTTTCAGACACATATATTCCACAAATTAATGGTGTATCAACAAGTATAGAAATGTTAAGAAAAGGATTAGAAAAAAAAGGGCATAAAGTTTATATTGTTACAGTTAATCCTAATAATCTAAAATATTCTTATGATAAAAAAGTATTAAGGATTCCTGGAATACCAATTGGCATATTTGATTATAGGTTAACTAGTGTTTATCCAGCTCGTGCTATGAAAAAAATAAAGAGTTGGAATTTAGATGTTATTCATAGTCAAACAGAATTTGGTATTGGAACTTTTGCAAGAATAATAGCTAAACAATTTAATATTCCTTTAGTTCATACTTATCATACTATGTATGAAGATTATATTCATTATATAACTAAAGGATATTTTAAAAAAACTAGTAAAAAAATTGTTGAATATTTAACTTTATTTTATTGTGATTCGACAGCTACTGAACTAATAGTTCCAACAAAAAAAACATATGAATTATTTAAAGATAAATATCATGTAAAAAGAGATGTTCACATTATTTCTACAGGTATAGAAATAGAAAAATTTAACAAAAATTATAATTCTGAAAAAATAAATAAATTAAAGGAATCACTAAATATTAAAGATGAAAAGGTTTTGTTATTTGTTGGAAGATTAGGTTTAGAAAAAAGTGTGGACTTTTTGATTGAAAATCATGTTAATATAAATGCTAAATTATTAATTGTAGGTGATGGTCCTGAAAGATCTAATTTAGAAAAACTGGTAAATAAATTAAAATTAAATGAAAGGGTTGTGTTTGTTGGTAAAGTTCCTTTAAAAGATATAGGATTGTATTATAAGTTAGGAGATATTTTTGTAACAGCATCGAAAACAGAAACACAAGGATTAACAGTTATTGAAGCTTTAGCGGCATCACTTCCTGTTGTGGCTATTAATGATGAGAGTTTTATTGAACCTATAAAAAATAATTATAATGGTTATTTATTTAATAATAAAAACGAATATATTAATTATATAAATGATTTAATTAGTAATCAAAAAAAATTAACTAAATTATCAAATAATGCCTATGAAAGCAGTTTAAATTTTTCAAATAAAGTATTTGCTAATAATGTTTTAAAAGTATATAAAATAGCAATAAAAAAAGGAAGAAAACCATTATTTAGAAGGAGGAAACATGATAATAGTAGGTAATTTAAAAATGTATATGACTTATGATGAAATTACAAAGTATAAGGATAATATTCCTGATAATGTTATAATTTGTCCATCATCATTATTTATTCCTTATTTTTTAAATCATAAATATGAAGTTGGTGTTCAAGATGTTTCAATGTATGATTTGGGATCACATACTGGAGAAATAAGTGCTTTACAAGCAAAAGATATGGGTGTTAGTTATACCTTAATTGGACATAGTGAAAGAAGAAATAAGGAAACTGATGAAGAAATTAATAAAAAAATAAAAAAAGCTTTAGAAAATGGTTTAAAAGTCATTTTGTGTATTGGTGAAAATAAAGATGAAGATAAGGAAGAAAAATTAAAAATTCAATTATTAAATGATTTAAAAGAAGTTACTAATTTAGAAAATGTCATAATTGCATATGAACCTATTTGGTGCATTGGAACAGGTATTACACCTACTAATACGCAAATAGAGGACACTATAAACTTTATTCAATCAATTATTTATGATAATTTTAAATATTCTGTTAAAGTATTATATGGTGGGAGTGTTGATAGAAATAATATTAATACGTTAAAAAAAATAGATAATGTAGCAGGATTTTTAATTGGTAAGGCTTCTACGGATTGTGTTCATCTAAAAGAAATCGTCGATAGTCTTCGATGATTTTTTTTCGACAAAATTAGCTAATTTTTACTCTAGAAAAAATTTAACCACTATTATATAATATAAATACAGCAGTACTTTAAGAAGGAGAAGAAATATGATAAAAATATTAATGATTGATGATAATGTCAAGTTGATTGATGCTGTAAAGGAATATTTTAAAAATAATGAGGAAATAAGTGTGGTTTTAGAAGCTTATAATGGTTTAGAAGGAATGGAATTAATAAAAAATAAAATTGAAGATTTTGATATAATTTTACTTGATTTAATAATGCCAAAAAAAGATGGATTATACGTTTTAGAGGAAATGAAAAATAACAATATTAATAAGAAAGTTATTGTTGAAACTAGTTATAATGCTAGTGAAGTAATAAGGGAAGTTTCGGAATATGATGTTAATTATTTTATTTTGAAACCATTTGATTTGGAAGATTTAGAAAAGAAAATATATGATGTTTTTAAAAAGAAAAATGATAAAAGTATAGATTTTTATAAAAATAATTTACAAGTTTCTATTAGTAAATTATTACATGATTTGGGAATTCCATCACATATTAAAGGTTATCAATTTTTAAGAGATGCCGTTAATATGATATTTGATAATCCAGGAATGATAGGTGGAATTACTAAAGAATTATATCCAGAATTAGCTACAAAATATAATACAACTGTTTCTAGAGTAGAAAGATCAATTAGACACGCTGTTGAGGTCAGTTGGAATAGAGGAGATATTGATTTGATGGAAAAAATATTTGGTCATAGTGTTGATATAGATAGAGCAAAGCCTACTAATTCAGAATTTATTGTAACATTAGCAGACAAATTAAGATTAGATTTTTATAAGGTTGGCGCATAACCAATCTTTTATTTTTGTTTAGAATATGATATAATGTTAATAGGTGGTTAGCGTGAAATTAATAAGAAAAATATTAACTTTTTTTTGTATAATATTTTTATTTATTGCTATAATTTTTACAATTATTATTTATTCAGGAAAAAGTTTATTAAATAAAGAAAATTTATCTAAATATATTAAAAATTCTAATATATTAAATATGGATATTAATGTTATATTTAATTTAGAAGAAAGTGGTATAACATTAAGAGAAAAAATATATAATTTAGGATTAGAATCTAATATTCCAGAAAAAATAGTTACTGATATTTTAAAAAGTGAAGAAATTAATTTAATTTTAGGAGATTTTTTTAATGAAACAATTTATTACTTAATTGATGAAAGAGAAAAGCCTGAGTTATCTGATGAAGCAGTTAATAAAATGATTAATTTAGCTTATATTTCATTAGAAGATAATATTAATATTATGTTGACTGAAGAAGAATTGAGAGTTTATATTTTGGATTATACTGACAAATTGGTAGAAATAATTCCTAACAAACAGGTGATGATTGGTGTTTTACCTATATCAACAATAAATTCTATTTTGAATTTTAATATTAATTATTTGTATTTAATTATTTGTGTTTTATTATTTTTAATGATTTTATTTAGTTGGTCATTTTATAAACCAATAAAATATTTAGGTATTAATATGTTGTTAGGTGGTGTTATTTTTGTAATATTAGGTTGTATGAATAATTTTTTGAATGGCTTGATATTATCACAAATTGAAAGATTAAAAGTTTTAGCATCACCATTTATAACAATATTATTAACTATTTGGTTTAAATGTGGAGTTTTAATAAGTTTTTCTGGAGTTTTTTTGATATTAATTTATGTAGTAATAAATAGGATTGTAATTAATAGTTATGAATCTAAATAATATTTTGCGTGTTATTAATTCCTTCTTCATTCCAATTTTCAACAATGACATATAGAAATATTAATCCTGCAAATAAATTTAATGTATTAGCGTATACTTGATGAATATATGGTTTAGGATTATTTGTTTTTTTTAACTCATATTGTAGATAACTAATATATAGACTATAAATGACTATTAATATAAAAATAATTCTATTAATTAAATTTAAGTATCTTTTTTGATTATCATTAAAGATTCTTTTTTTATTTAATATTTTTTGTTTTACATCATAATTAATTATTATTGAAATAATAATCGTAAAAATTAATCCAAAAGATATAATAAATTGTGAATCAATTATTTTAATTTCTTCTTTCATAATATAGTATATTATTAACAAATATAAGTTAGTAAAAGATATTTGTTAATATTTGTAAATTTTTTTAAAAAATAATTAAATTACAAAATAGTATTTTTGGAAAAGTGACAATTTTTTGTAAAAAAATAAATTAATAATAAATTAATTTAATTAAATAGGCATTGAAAAATATATAAAATATAGTTAGATATTCATTTTTAATTATCTATAAATTAATAATTTTTTTTAAATATTGAAAATAAATGTTTTTTTAAAAAAGTAAATTTTTAGTGATTATCTTTTTTTTAAAATTAGTATTTTTTGTTGACTTTTGTAATTTATTTAACTATAATTATTTTAGAATTGTAGGAGGTAATTATGATAGATGTAGAAGAAAGTTTAGCAACTTTACAAGTTGTAAAAAGAAATGGCAAAAAAGTTGATTTTAATGGTTCTAAAATTGCTTTAGCTATAAAAAAAGGTTTTGATAGTGTTAATGAATTTGATGAAGAATCAGGTGAAGAAATAAAATATACAACTAAAGATGTTAATAAAGTTTATGAAAGTGTTTTAAAAAGAATTGAAAAAGAATATAAAGATGCAGAAAAAATAAAAATTGAAACTATTCAAGATATGATTGAAGATGAGCTTCAAAAAAAAGGTTATCAAGAAGTTTATGAAAGTTTTTCTGAATATAGAGAAAGAAGAAATATATCTCGTAAAATGTTTTCTGATGAAAAGCAATTACATAAATTTTTAAAAGCAATTGAAGGTTTGGGTTTAAAATCAGCTAGTGAAGAAAATACTAAAAGAGAAAATGCCAACGTTGATGGTGATACTGCTATGGGTACAATGTTACAATATGGTAGTACAGTATCTAAAGAGTTTTGTAAATCTTATTTAATGAAATATAAATTTAGTGAAGCACATGATAGTGGTGATATCCATGTTCATGATATGGATTTTTATCCAATGGGAACTACTACATGTATGCAAATAGATTTGAATAAATTATTTAAAAATGGCTTTTCAACTGGACATGGTCATTTAAGAGCTCCTAAAGATATTATGTCTTATGGTGCGTTAGCAGCTATTGCTATTCAATCAAATCAAAATGATCAACATGGTGGTCAAAGTATTCCTGCTTTTGATTATTATATGGCTCCAGGAGTACTTAATACATTTAAAAAACAATTTAAACAAACTATAGCAGATTTATTGGATTTTAGTGATTTTAGTAAATTTATTAATATGAGTAGTATTGCTAAAGAAATTGATAAATTAGATAGTATTTCATTTGATATAAAAGATTTTTATCATTTTGCTAAAGAATCAACTGAAGTTGAAAGATTATTAAGTATGGCTTATGATAAAGCTCTAGCTAAAACAGATAGAATTACTTATCAAGCTATGGAAGCATTTATTCATAATTTAAATACAATGCATTCAAGAGCTGGTGCTCAAGTACCTTTTTCATCTATTAATTTTGGTACTGATACTTCTGCTGAAGGAAGAATGGTTATGGAAAATTATTTACTAGCAACTGATGCAGGATTAGGTAAAGGTGAAACTCCAATATTCCCTATATCAATATTTAAAGTAAAAGAAGGAACTAATCTAAATCCAGGGGATCCTAATTATGATTTATTCAAATTAGCTTGTAAAGTATCAGCTAAAAGATTGTTTCCTAATTTCTCATTTATGGATGCACCATTTAATAAACAATATTATAAAGGAACTTATGAAACTGAAGTTGGTTATATGGGATGTCGTACGAGAGTTATGGGTAATGTTGTAGATCCTGATAAAGCAGTTACTCCAGGTCGTGGTAATTTATCATTTACAACTATTAATTTACCTCGTCTAGGAATTAAACACGGCATTGTAAATGGTGAAAAAGCTGATTTAAAAGCATTTTATGCAGAATTAGAAGAAAAAATGGATTTAGTTAGAGATCAATTGTTAGAAAGATTTGATTTTCAATGTACTAAAAGACCATACAACTTTCCATTTCTATTAGGTAGTGGTGTATGGATAGATTCAGAAAAATTAAAACCAAATGATCGTTTAAGAAAAATATATAAACATGGTACTTTATCAATTGGATTTATTGGTCTAGCTGAATGTTTAAAAGCTTTAATTGGTAAACATCATGGTGAAGATGAAGAAGCTCGTAAATTAGGTTATGAAATTATTTCATTTATGCGTAAAAAATGTGATGAATATGCTAGTAAATATAATTTGAATTTTACTTTATTAGCTACTCCAGCTGAAGGTTTATCAGGTAGATTTACTAATATTGATAGAGCTATATATGGAAAAATTAAAGGTGTTACTGATAGAGAATACTATACTAATTCATTCCATGTTCCAGTTTATTATAAAATAACTGCTGCTTCTAAAATACATATTGAAGCTCCATATCATGCACTTACTAATGCAGGACATATAACTTATGTTGAATTAGATGGTGATACAGTTAATAATTTAGAAGCGTTTGAAAAAATAGTTCGTATAATGCATAAAGAGGGAATTGGTTATGGTGCAATTAACCATCCAGTAGATAGAGATCCAGTATGTGGTTATACAGGTGTAATTGGTGATGTATGCCCAGGATGTGGCAGACATGACTGTGAAGGTGTAAGTATAGAAACAGTTAAAAATGTTTCAATGAATTATGGAAGATAGGAGGATTTAAAATGAAAGAAGAAAAAAAAGTTGGTGAAGGAGTTAAATTTGAAAGAATTAGAAGAATTACAGGTTATTTAGTAGGAACTGTAGATAGATTTAACGATGGTAAAAGAGCCGAAGAACATGATCGTGTTAAACATGGTACAAAAGATTTAGAAAAAGCTTTATAATGCAAATTAGATTAGCAGCTTCTTTACAACCAGATAGTATTGTTGATGGTGAAGGTGTTAGAACAGTTATATGGACTCAAGGATGTTCTCATTATTGTAAAGGATGTCATAATCCTGAAACATGGTCTTTTGAAGATGGATATTTAGTTGATGTTGATTATGTTATAAAAGAGATAGATAGCTATTCTTTTCAAGATGGAATAACATTATCAGGGGGAGATCCATTTTATCAAATTGATGCATGTACTTTGATAGCTAAACATTGTAAAGATAAAAATTTGAATGTTTGGTGTTATACAGGATTTTTATATGAAGACTTAATTAAAGATGAAAAAGCACTAGAACTATTAAAAAATATTGATGTTTTAGTTGATGGTCCATTTGTTCTAAGTGAGAGAAGTTTAGATTTACAATTTAAAGGTTCTAGTAATCAAAGAATTATCGATGTACCAAATAGTTTAAAAGAAAATAAAATAGTTTTGATTTCAAAATATATTTCTAAAAAAGAATATAGTATGAAGAAAAAAACTAGTGTATATATTTAATATCAGAATTTTTTCTGATATTTTTTATGTAATTTGACTATTGAATTTTAGACCGTAAAAATTTAACTGTGTAAGTTTGTATATTTTGTTATTTTTACCTTTCTACTAATTTTTTTACCGTCTATATATATTGTAGCATAAATAAATAAATAAATAAATAAATTTTACATATCTATATATTTTTCAACTCGTTCTTCATAGATTATACATAATTCATTTAATATCGTTTGCCAATTAGCTGTTTTATTTTTACACCATTTATTTTTTAGTTCTTTTATTCTTAAATATAATACTTTTTCTAATGCTTGTTCATTTACAAATGAACCTTTGCCATTCGTTACTTTCCTTAATGCACTATTTAATGATTCTATCG
>CALVIQ010000026.1 GCA_944331815.1 uncultured Bacilli bacterium | reverse complement strand
AGTTTTTAAAACATAATAATAAGACTGATGAAGAAATAAATCAAATGTTAAAAGATGCAGGAGTAAATACAATTTTTGAAGCAATATTTGGAATGATTCCAGAACAATTTTTTAAAGAATATCCGTTAAATAATTCTGTATGGTATTCAGGATTTTTATGGAGAATAATGGGAATAAATGCAGATGGAACGGTGAAATTGATAACAGGTGAAAATGTAACTGGAATACCATGGGGAGCACTAAATTCAGCACAAAATTGGGATGGAAGTCATGCAAAAGATTGGTTAAATGATTATTTCTACTCAAAAATAAAAGGAAATAATATAATAAAAGAAGTGACATGGTGTAGTGAAACAACAACAGATAGTTCAAGTATGAGAACAACATGCACAAATAATTTATCAAAGAAAAAATCAAAAGTAGGGTTAATGACAATAGATGAATATAATCTTGCTGGTGGTAGTGGTTCATATTTAAATATAGGACAATGGCAATGGACAATGACACCAGGTACAGATACTTCTGCTGTATGGGGTGTTCGTAATGATGGTAATATTTACACAGATGCTGTTCTCGGTACGTATGGTCTTCGTCCAGTTATAAATGTCAATTCTGATGCAAATATTACTGGAGGCAATGGTTCTCTAGGAACAGCTTGGAGCAATGAATCTGGCCCATATATTTTAAACGAAGAAAAAAATATGGAAGTAACAGGAAAATTAAATGAAAAAGCAACAAGTGGAGAATATGTTATGTTTGCTGGAAAGAAATATCGAGTAGTAGATAAAGATAATAATGGCAATACAAAATTAATATTAGATGGATACTATGAAGAAGATGAAAGTATATTTGAAATGAAATATGGTGATGACAATATATTTTCAATAACAACAGGAATTGGTCAAAAATTAAATGGTGATGTGTTGAATTGGCTAACAAGTAATAATGATACTGAAACAGGGAAATTAGTAAGTAATTATACGTGGTACCAAAATAATTTTACTTCTGGAAATAGTTACACAGTATCATTAAACGAAGAAAATCCAACAAGAAGTATTAATGCAACGGTGGGATTAATAAGAGTAGGCGAAATGTTATCAAGTCAAAGTAGTAGTATTTTGACTAAAGGATATACAACAATAAGTAGTTATAACAATGCAACAGCATATTGGACCATGACACCAGATACAGATAGTTCTGATGTTTGGTATGTCAAGAAAGATGGTTATACTTTCTTTAGTTACGATTATGATATGAATGCCATTCGACCTGTTATTGTAATTAAATCAGATGTTATTATCACTGGAGGTAATGGTACTTGGAGTAATCCATATCGAATATAAAACAAAGAATATGAAAAAATTAAATGTAGAAAAGAAGAAAATAACTATCTTATCAAAATACAATGTTAAATAAAAAAATTTATTAGTTCATAAACAAAAAATTTAATATTATGTAGTCATAAATATTAAAAAAAGAAAAATTATAACTTTAAATGGTTATAATTTTTTAATTATTAACTATTTTTATTTAATAAATCATTAAATATTTTTAAATGAATTTCTTCATCAATAATTATTCTTTTTAATAATTCTTTAATATATTTATCATCTATTACTTTAATTAAATTTTGATAGTTTTTAATAGCTAATGTTTCTGCTGCTATATTTATTTTTAATATATCTTTTAAATTTGTATTATAGTTGACATATTTAGTTGTCCATGGAATATCATTAGATTTATATTCTGGTTTAAGACCTAACATATTAATTGTTTTAGCTAGCATTTCTAAATGTTTCATTTCTACTATTGCAATATTTTCTAATATTTTACCAATTTCATCATCTAGAATAAATGATTGAAACATATATAGATGAGTTGCTGTATCTTCACTAACCATACTAGCATATGGATACATTAATAATTTCGCATATTCAATATTTTCTCTTTCAACTTTAATTTCGGGATATGGTAAAGTTGATTTATAAAACATAATTAATCACCTAATTAATTATATTAAAAAAAATAATTAAAATGTATCACTTTGGGATATAATAGTTATAGGAGAGTGATAAAATGCAAGAAAAGTATGCGGAATTGTTATTAAAAAGATGTTTAAATATATCTAATCAACCTTTATTAATATCATGTCCAATTGAAGTTTATGATTTTGTAAGGGTATTAGTTAAAAAGGCTTATGAAATAGGTGTTAAGGATATATATATTGATTTTGAAGATGAAGAGTTAAAAAAATTACAATTAAATAATTTAAGTGATGATGAGTTAAAAAATAGTAGTTTCTTTAATAAAAAAATATTTGATGAGTATGCAAAAAAAGATGCTTGCTTTTTAATGTTATATGCTTATGAAGATTTTAGTGGTATTGATAATAACAAATTAGAATTAAGTGCAAAGTTAGTAAGAGAAACTAAACCTATTTATAAAGAAAGGCAATTAAAAAATGAAATTGTTTGGTGTATTGCTTCGGTTGTAACTAAAACATGGGCTGACAAGTTATTTCCAAATGAAGAAGATAATGTAAATAAGTTATGGGATATAATTTATAAAATGTGTTTAATTGATAAGGAAGATCCTATTAAAGAATGGGATAATAAGATTAAATTAAATAGTAAAAAATCAGAATTTATGAATAACAAACAATATAAGAAATTAACTTTTAAAAATAGTTTGGGTACTGATTTGACAATAGAATTACCAGAAAATCATATATGGGCTGGTGGTAATACAGTTATAAATGGTATAGAAACAATTGCTAATATGCCAACAGAAGAAATATTTACATCACCTTATAAGTTTGGTGTTAATGGGATTGTTTATAGTTCGAAACCATTAGTATATAATGGAAGTTTAATTGAAGATTTTTATTTAGAATTTAAAGATGGAGCAGTTGTTAATTTTGATGCTAAAGTTGGTAAGGAAACTTTAAGACAAATAATTGAATATGATGAAAATTCTAAATATTTAGGAGAAGTTGCTTTAGTTGATTATGATTCTCCTATATCTAAATCTAATTTAATTTTTTATGAAACTTTATATGATGAGAATGCTGCTTGTCATTTAGCTTTGGGATCTAGTTATTTAGAATGTATTAAGGAACCTAATTTTGACATAGTTAATAAAAGTAATACGCATGTTGACTTTATGATAGGTACTAAAGATTTAGAAGTTATAGCTGATGGTGAAATAATCATGAAAGATGGTAATTTTATAAAATAATTGTATTAAATATCTCTTTTTATATCATAATTGATATGAAAGGAGATATTTTTATATGGCACGTCATAGAGTAGAAATTTGTGGCGTGAATACTGCGAATATTAAAGTTTTAAGTAATGAAGAGATGATTGATTTATTTAAAAAATATCAAAGTGGTGACATGTATGCTAAAGAAAATTTAATTAATGGTAATTTAAAATTAGTTTTATCTATTTTAAGAAAGTACAATAACAGAACAGATAACTTAGATGATTTGTTTCAAGTTGGTTGTGTTGGTTTGATTAAAGCAATTGACAATTTTGATTTATCACATGAAGTAAGGTTTTCAACTTATGCTGTACCGATGATATTAGGAGAAATTAAAAGGTATTTAAGGGATAACAGTTCATTAAGAGTTACTAGAAATTTAAAAGATATTGCTTATAAAGGATTAAAAGCTAAAGAAGAATTAACTAATAAATTAAATAGGGAACCGACTATTAAAGAGATTGCTGAAGCATTAGAATTAGATGAATTAGATGTTATGCAAGCATTTGAAGCAGTTAAAGATGCGGTTAGCATTCAAGAACCTATTTATAGTGATGGTGGGGATACTATTTATTTAGAAGAACAAATAGCTGATAAAAAAGATAAAGTTGGATTAGATATGAATATTATGTTAAGAGAAGCTATTAATAATTTAAAGGAAAAAGAAAAATATATTATTTATAAAAGATATTTTGAGGGAATAACTCAAATGGAACTATCAGAAGAAATTGGTATATCACAAGCTCAAATATCAAGAATAGAAAAAAATTGTTTGGATAATATGAAAAAATTATTAAAATAATGAATAAATTTTATTAGGTGGTAATATGCGGTTAAGTGAGTTACAATCTAAAAATATCATAACAACAGAAGGTAAATTAATTGGAAATATTATTGATGTTGTAATAGAAGGTGGGACAATAAAATATTTAGTTGTTGAAAAAAGTAAGTTTTTAATATCAATGTTCACATCAAAAGATGAAATAGAAGTTAAATGGAGTCAAATTAAAACAATTGGTGATGATGTTATAATTGTTGAGTGTCAATAAAATGGTAAATTGTACCAATTTTGTTGACTCTTATTTTTTTTATGTGATATACTGAAAGTCCCCCCTCAAAAAAGAAAGGAAAATTATTATGTTTGAGAAGATACCTTTAAATAAATTATACATAGCAGATTATGTAGATGAAACATTAGAATATGTGTATGGTGGTATATATAGAAGTAGTAGTATAATTCACCATTTTGATATAAAAAAAGAAAAATCAATATTTATGGTAGTTACTGATTGTGAAAATAAAGTAATAGGTTATATGAATTTGTTTGATAACAAAATTTATCAACCTATAACTTCATCATTAGAGGATTATGAAGTTAGTTGTGAAAATCCAAATTTGGCTATAGAAACTAATGACGGTTATATTAATTTTGAACCATTATCAAATTATTCTTCTAAATATATTAAAACTTTTATGTCATTAAGATTAGCTAGGAAAGCAATAAGTGATATAAATAAAAAAGAAGATGAAAAAGTTAAAGTGTTAAAACTAGACTAATTTGTTATTTTTTGATATAATTAATTAGTCTTTTTATATGAAAGGAGGTTATTAAATGATTAAAATTTTTGCTTTAGGTGGTTTAAATGAAATAGGTAAAAATATGTATGTCGTTAATGTTGATGATGAATTATATATATTTGAAGCTGGATTGAAATATGCTGATGATAAAATGTTAGGTGTTGATTATATAATTCCTAATTATGATTATTTAATTAAAAATAAAAATAAAATTCAAGGTATATTTTTATCTCATGGTCATGATGAACAAATAGGAGCAATTCCTGATATACTTTATGATTTACCTAATATTAAAATATATGGAACTAAATTTACTTTAGATTTATTAAAAGAAGAATTAAAACAAGAAAAGTTAAAAGCGGATTTAGTAGAAATTCAACCACATAAAAAAATTAAAGTAGGTAAGAATTATATTTTCCCTATTAGCTTATCGCATTCTGTACCAGATGCAGTAGGATATGTATTATATACAAAAGATGGAGCAATATTTTATACTGGTAACTTTGTTTTTGATTCTGCTATGCAAGGAAATTATAAAACAGATATTGGTAAACTTGCTTATGTTGGAAAACAAGGTGTATTATGTTTATTAAGTGAATCATTATATGCCGATAAAATAGGTTATACATCTCCAAAACATAGAAGTTATAGTTATTTAAGAGAAATTATTAATAGCTCTAAAAATAGAATCTTAATTAATATATTACAAGGTCAAATATTTAGAATTCAAGAATTATTAAATGTTATAACTGAAGCTAATAAAAAAGTTGTTATTTTAGGCAAAAGATTAGAAAATACTTTAATTAATTCAATTAATAATGGTTACATTAATTTTGATAAATCAAGAATCGGTAATATTCATCATTTAGAAAAAGATTCAATTATAATTGTATCTGATGAAAGAGAAAAACCTTTTTCTAATATTAAAAGAATTGTTAAAGGCTATGATAAATTTATAACTTTAACAGAAGATGATACTATTATTTTTGCTTCACCTGTTTATGACGGTATGGAAAAAAGTGCAACTATGGTATTTGATGATATAGCTAAAAAAGGATGTAATTTAATTACAATGTCAAGTAAACAATTCAATTCATTACATGCTTCAAGTGAAGATTTGATGTTAATGTTAAATTTATTACAACCTAAATATTATTTTCCAGTTAATGGAGAATATAGACATCAAGTTGCTAATAGTGAAGTTGCTAAACAAATGGGTATGAAAGATGAAAATATTATTCTTAAATTAAACGGTGAAGTTGCTACTTTTGTTAATGGTAATTTAACTGATGATAAAGAATTTGTTAAGGTAGACGATATTTTAATAGATGGTAAAACATTAGGTGATGTTGGTGATTTAGTTATCAAAGATCGTGAAATGTTAGGGGAAAACGGAATTGTTTTAATTTTAGCTATCGTCGATAAAGCTACTAAACAAATTTTATCAGGTCCACAAATTGTAACTAAAGGTTTTGTTTATGTTAAAGAAAATATCGATTTAATTAAAGAAGCTCAAAATATGTCTTTAGAAATAATTAAAAATAATACTAAAGTATCTTATATTGATTATGGTAAAACTAAAAATGAAATAAGAGATAAAGTAGGTAATTATTTTTACGGGCAAACAGAATCAAAACCAATAATTTTAATTATGATTCAAGAAATTTAAATTGTACTTAGTTACAATTTTTGTATAATTGTCAATGATGTGAAACAAAAATTTCAATAAAAATTAATTCAATAATTGAGTTAATTTTTTTGTTAGGTAGTAAAAATATTTTATTTTAATAAAATGTTTTTACTAGCAGTAGAAGCGTTAGCTTCTAAAATTTTTCTACATTCATTAGGTGTTTTATAATTTAAAACAGCCATAGGAATATTATTAGATCTTTTTAAATATAATTTTGCTTGATACCTTAAATCCTCTAAAGAATAAAATTTTAAATAATTATAAAATCTTTCATTATCATTTCTATGAGATCTTTCAACTTTTCCATTATGTCTAGGTGTTCTAGGTCTAATTTTGTGGTGATATATGTTTTCTTCAATACATAATTTATCCATTGGATGAATAACCTTCATTTTATCTTGATTCCAAGTAAATTCAGTACCATTATCAGTTTGTATTTCTTTTGGTTTATATTCATAAAATAAGAAACATCTATGTATAAAATCAACAGTATTAGCTGGTGTATGTTCTTCATAGTGATATATAAATCTTTCACGGGAAGCTTCATCAATACAAGTATATTGATAATACTTTTTGTCAAAAGGTAAATTATCAGATTTGCATTCTTTAGGGACAAATTTAACATCTATTTGCCATTTGTCACCGATATCTTTGGGAGTATCATAATGTTTAGGTATATATTTAGAAGTATTTTTAATATTTATTTTATTATAAAAGCCAATTCTTTTTAGAACTCTATACAAACTAACAGGATGCCTAGAATAACCTTTATTTAATTTTAATTTATACCATAATTCACATAAAGTGATATGAGGATTTCGTCTAATATAGTCATTTATCCATTTTAATTCCAACTCAGTATGGGCATTAGGATGAGGTGTATTAGGTCTATGAGATTTATCAATTAATGAGTCTTTAGTCCCATCAAATTTTCTATTCCAACGAGATAAAGAAGCTTTTGATATATGATATTTTCTACATACATATGTTGCTTTGTTACCATTTTTGTAAGATAAAACAGCATAATATCTAGTTTTTAGTTCATGAGGTAAATAACTATCGCTTTTTCTTTTGTTTTCGTGTATCATATTCATAGTGATTCAAGTCCTTTCGTATGATTATTTGTTTCAACTCAATTATACTACTTGAATCACTATTTTTATATATAAATTGTTTCACATCAATTGTATCACTACATTTAAATTGTACTTAGTTACAATTTTTTTCTTGAAATAATTTATTAAATATGATATTATTTATACCTAGGAAGTGGTTTTAATGAATCTACCAAATTTAAATGATGCAAGAAGAAGAACAAAAGAAAAAGTTGAAATTTTAGATAACTATAAAATAACTGAAGAACAAAAAACATTAGGGTTAAACAAAAAATATTTTGTTAAGACTTATGGTTGTCAAATGAATGAACATGATTCTGAAAATATAAAAGCAATATTAGAAGATATGGGATATACTGCTACCGATAATATGGAAGATGCTAATTTAATTATTTTAAATACATGTGCAATAAGAGAAAATGCTCATAATAAAGTATTTGGCTTATTAGGTAGAATTAAACATATGAAACAATCTAAAGAAGTTATGGTTGGTTTCGGTGGCTGTATGGCTCAAGAAGAAGTAATAGTAGATGAAATACTAAATAAATATAAATGGATTGATTTTGTTTTTGGTACTCATAATATTTATGATTTACCTAACATAATAGAAAAATCAAAAAATAAACAAGAAATTGATGTATTTTCTATTGAAGGTGATGTTATTGAAAATATTCCAGTTAAAAGAGATAGTAAATATAAAGCTTGGGTTAATATTATGTATGGTTGTGATAAATTTTGTACTTATTGTATAGTACCTTATACTAGAGGAAAACAAAGAAGTAGATTACCTAAATATATAATTGATGAGGTAAATGAATTGATTAAAGATGGCTATAAAGAAGTAACATTATTAGGTCAAAATGTTAATGCTTATGGTAAAGATTTAGATATCGATTATAATATGGCTAATTTATTAGAAGATGTAGCTAAAACTAATATTGAAAGAGTTAGATTTGTAACTAGTCATCCCTGGGATTTTAATGATGACATGATTGATATAATAAGTAAATATAAAAATATTATGCCTTATATTCATTTACCTTTACAATCAGGTTCTGATAAAATATTAAAATTAATGGGTAGAAGATATACAAAAGAAGAATATCTAACTTTATATAATAAATTAAAATCTAAAATACCTAATTGTTCAATTACAACCGATATTATAGTAGGTTTTCCAAATGAAACTAAAGAAGACTTTTTAGATACATTAGATGTAGTAAATATTTGTAAATATGATGGAGCATTTACTTTTATCTTTTCTCCTCGTATTGGAACACCTGCTTGTCGCATGAAAGATGATATATCTTTAGAAGAAAAGGAAGAAAGATTACAAACATTAAATAATTTAGTAAATAAATATTCTAAAGAAAATAATGATAAATACTTAAATAAAATAGTTCCTGTTTTATTAGAAGATTATAGTAGTAAAAATAGTAGTTATTTAAAAGGATATACTGATACTATGAAATTAGTAAATGTCAAAGCAGATAGTAGTTATTTAGGAAAAATAGTAAATGTCAAAATAACTTCAGTTAAAACATGGAGTATGGATGGCGAAATAATATAATTTTATCAAGAATGAGGGAGAGAATTAGCTCAGTGAACTCATACCAACCTATTAGGTTAGGTGGTAAAGCTAATAACGATGAAAGAAAAAGACTCTTTCATGGAGTCTTTTTTCATATAATATAATTGGAGGTAATTTAAATGAAAAAATTGATAACTAGTGAATCAGTAACAGAAGGTCACCCAGATAAAATATGTGACAAAATAAGTGATAAAATATTAGATATGGCTTTAATGAAAGATATTAATAGTCATATGGCTGTAGAAGCAACAATCAAAGATAATTTTATTTTAATATATGGTGAAGCTAATACAAAAGCAAAATTAGATTATGAAGAGTTAGCTAAAGATGTACTTAAAGATATTGGATATGATGATGATTTTGAAGTGTTAGTTAAAGTTAGTGGCCAATCACAAGAAATTAATAACGCTGTTTCTAAAAAGAAAATATGTGCAGGAGATCAAGGAATAATGTTTGGTTATGCAACTAATGAAACTAAAGAATTTATGCCTTTGCCTATTTTACTTGCTAATAAAATAACAAAACAACTTGCTTTAGTTAGAAAGAAAGATAAAAATTCTATTTTAATGCCAGATGGTAAAGCTCAAGTTACAGTAGAATATATAGATAATATTCCTAAAAGAATTGATACAATAATTGTTTCATCACAACATAAAAAAGATGTTACTCAAGAAGAATTAGAAAAATATATAAAAGAAAATGTAATTGATGAAGTTATACCTAAAGAATTAATGATAGACACTAAAATATTAATTAATACAAGTGGTTCTTTTGTAATTGGTGGACCATTTGGAGATAGTGGTACAACTGGAAGAAAAATAGTCGTAGATACATACGGTGGCGTTGGTAAAGTCGGTGGTGGTTGCTTTAGTAGTAAAGATCCATCTAAAGTAGATAGAAGTGCTGCTTATTATGTAAGATATGTAGCTAAAAATATTGTTTATCATAATTTATGTGATAGATGTGAAGTAGAAGTATCTTATGCTATTGGATTAGAACAACCTATTAGTGTTAATATTGAAACATTTAATACTAATAAAGTAAGTATAGAAGAAATAAACGATTATGTTAAAAATAATTTTGATTTTTCAGTTGATAACATTATAAAAGAATTAAATTTATTAAGACCAATTTATTATGATATAGCAAGTTATGGTCATTTTGGTTATGATAATTTACCATGGGAACAAATAAAGTAATTTATTTGTTTTTTAATA
>CALVIQ010000025.1 GCA_944331815.1 uncultured Bacilli bacterium | reverse complement strand
GAAATGGAAGAACAGGTAGATTACTTATAAATTATGAATTATTAAAAAATGACTTGCCACCTGTTGTTATAGCTAAAGAAGATAGGGTAAAGTATTTTGAATTTTTAAGAAATAATGATAGTAATGGATTAGCTGAATGGCTAAAAGATTTATCTACTAGAGAAGAAGAAAGAATGGAGAAGTTTGGATATAGTAATAGTTAGGGAGTGCAATAAATGAAAATTAAAAATTTAGAAGAATGTGAAACCTTGGCAGGAGAAATATTAAGAAATATTGAATTATCTGAAATACCAATAAATAATGTAATATTAAAAGGATTACGACTTTGCAGACTAATGGGAGACGAACAAGGAATTGATTTCTTTAGTTATGAGGCTTCTGGATATCCTAGAAATAATCAAGGATATCTTACTTCAAGAGCATGGGAAATATGTAAATTAGCAGGTAGAATATATGTTGATAATAATAAAAATGATGAAAAACAAGAGTTTGCATATACTGAAACAATTTCTGAAATGATGGAAACTATAAATATACAAACTGAAAGAATGAAATCAGCCAAGGATCCTCAATCATATGGGCCAGATTTTAATCCGTATATGATTTCATGTGCTAAAAATGATGCAGAAAGAAATAGCATAGTATCCGTTGTCAAAAAATACGAAAAAAGAATAGGAATTGTAAAGGGAAAAATTTATGATTATGTTTTGAAAATATATAATCAACTTGCATACAGTAATACAGTTGAAGATATATTCAATGAGAAAAGAAAGTCTGTGGATGTTAAATTATTGAAGTTATGTCCAGAAACTATTAAAAAATTTTCATCAATATTTCTAAATATGGATTCTGATAATTCAGAGGATTGGGCTAATGCTGTACATACTTGTAGAAGAATTTTAAAAGAAGTTGCTGATAATTTATATCCACCAACAAATGAATCCATTATTATTGGTAAAAAAGAGATAAAATTAGGAGAAGAGCAATATATCAATAGATTAATTCAATATATAGAAAGTAAGAGCGAAAGTTCAACTTATAATGCTGTTGTAGGCTCTAATTTATCTTATATAGGTAATAGAATAGATGCCATCAATGAAGCAGCTTGTAAGGGAACACATGCCGAAATAGATTTAAATGAAGCAAAGAGCTATATTATATATACATACTTATTACTTGGAGATATACTGAATTTATAATTAAATTTAATTGCATTCAAATTACATTCAAAAAATGTCGAAGTACTAGAAAATAAGCAATTTTCAAAAATAAATTCTCCTCACCTCGACCATTTTTTAAGATTTTTAAGAAATTCTAGAAAATTTCCAAAAAGTCTAAATTGAGAAAAGGCATATGTCTGTTAAATTACAGCATATGTCTTTGATTTTGACAAATTTTATAAATGTCATAAGATGATAAAAAATTTCAAGAATAGATATCCCATTATCCATACTTGATTAAGAAAAATTTTCATTGCATAGTAACATTCTTCCTCCAAACTTTAATTTATAAATTGATATTTTATAAATTAAAAAAACTATTGGTATAATTAAAATTCTTTCTGTAGAATTTCTAATTTGTAACCTTTATTAATCCATCAAAATAATCTAACACACTATCAATAACATCTTTTATAGGAATTTGTAGCCAATTATTATTTGCTGTATTAATTCTTGATTGAAATCTACTATTATTTAAAATACTTGTTAATCTCCTATTTACATCTTCTAATGACTTTTCTCTCATACTTTCATCCTGGAAGATTAATATATCTATGTACTTTAAAAGCTTGTCCTTATTTAAGTCTTCATTATTAATTAAATAATAAAAATCAAAAATATCTTTAAATCTAGTAGATGTAATACCAAATTTTAATAATGATTTTAGTTTTTCAACAATTATTTGTTCCTTTGAGTTTATCAATAAGCTAACACTTTCATCAATTATGTTAAAATCAAAGTAATATTCATTTTGCTTAATATCAAAATATTTATGCACTCCAATATCCAGTTTGAAACTTATTGAATAATGATTCTTATTAGTAAGTGTTATATATACTCTTTTACCATCGTAATCTTGATGATGTAAAGGCTCAATTTTCCCAGTGATTTTTATTTTAATACCATCGTCAGTATTATTTAATTCTTTTATAAAATTACGAATCGATTTATCTTCCAAAGAATATTTTATAAAATCAATATCCATATCTCTAGTGGCACGACGCATATCTTTAGAAATATTATGCATTACAACTCCATCTTTTACAGTAATATTCTTTCGATATTTGCTATTACCAATTTTAAGTAAGACAATATCTTGCGCTACTTTTGGAATTGCATCATCTTCAGAATAACCTGCCCCTATATATTTATTAACTAATTCATAAATATCCATTAAAACACCTCGTCTTGTATTATTTCAAAAATTTTGTCTCCATTCACAAAGTATTGTAAATATTCTTCTATCTTTTGTGTGTCTAATGAAGTTGCTAGTTTTCTATAATTAGATATAATTTCTTTATACAAATCATATCCTATTTTATTTTTATTTCTAGCTAAATCAATTAACATTCTTTCTTTATCATAAATATTTATTGTAATCTCTTCATAATCAATTTGAGTTTTTCCTAAATTATATAATTCATCTTTCATACGAATTTGTTTTATTTTATTGGAAGATATCATTCTATTATTTCTATCTGTAGCTAAATATATTTTATTTGGAATCATATCTGTCAAATTATGGTAGTAATAAGCAGAATAAGAAGTAAATACTCCATAAGGATATTTCTTCATTATAATGTCTAAATAATGTACACTTGGTACATTAGAATATATTCCTTTTTCTATTTTATATATTTCTTTTTTTTCTAATGCTTTTCTGATTTGATAAGTACTTTTATATATGTTTTTTATTTCACTATGAGTATATAACATATTTTTTACCCCCAAAAGTATTTTAACTTAATTCGCTCCATAAGTCAATAGTTATGGAGTGGATTAGGTTAATCTTTGTAATTTAACAACTACACTGAAATTACATTATATCTTTAATGTAACAATACATTATCTTTAAAAATTTTAAAAAATTAGTTATAATAAGTATACTATTTAAAATATGAAGTAAGCACAAAATAAAAATATTTTATGGTATTTTATATTGTTCAGGAAAAATTGAATTTATAATTAATATAAATGAATCTTTTAAAAATAATAAGGAGGCAGATAGAATGAAAAATAAATATAATAAGGAATGAATTGTTAAATATAAAAAACTTGTATTAAGAGACTTTGAAAAAGAGACATATATGGATTTTGATAGTAAAAAACAAGTCAGTAATAGTAATTTTGATAAAGGTAAACAGAAAAATAATTATGAGATAAAGATGTAAAGGAATTTACTTAATTCTCTTTAATTATCTATCAATTTATGATAATATAAATATAAATTTTAGAGGAGCAAGAATTATGATTTTGGATTTAAAGAAAAAGAAAATCAAGAAAGGTAGGAATATAAATGGATAAAATAATTGTGG
>CALVIQ010000024.1 GCA_944331815.1 uncultured Bacilli bacterium | reverse complement strand
TTTTGATTTAGTGTATTATTATTTTTAGACATATGAATTTTCCTTTCTTTTTGAGCAAAAGATATTATAGATTATTCATATGTCTTTTTCAATAGTGAAGTGTTGCACTTCAAATTTAAATTAACATCCAAAAATAAAATTTACTTTTTAAAAAATTTAATGTATAATTATCTTATGAAATATTTTTTATTAGGATTTATCAAAACATATCAAATGATACCAGGTCCGTGGCATAATTGTTGTAGACATACACCTACTTGCTCAAATTATGGCATCGAAGCAATAATCAAACATGGATCTTTAAAAGGTAGTATATTAACAATTAAAAGAATAATAAGGTGTAACCCGTTTGGTAGTTGTGGTTATGATCCTGTACCAGAGAGGAGAAAAAAATGAAAAAAATTATTTTATTATTATTAAGTATTTTATGCTTAACAGGATGTTTTAAAAGGGATACTATGGAAGGAATTGATATTTATACAACTATTTACCCAATAACTTTTATAACAGAAAAGTTATATGGAGAATATAGTAATATTGAAAGTATTTATCCAAATGGGGTTAATATTCAATTAGAAAGATGTGAAGAATGCAGTAATCTTTCATATACTTTAACTGACAAACAATTAAGTGATTATAGTAAAGCTGATTTATTTATTTTTAATTCATTATTATATGAAGGTGAATATGTAAAACCAATGTTTGAAAATAATAAAAATTTAAAAATAATTAATGCTACTGACAATCTTACAGAAGAAGATTTTTATGGTTTAGAAGAAGTATGGCTTGATCCATCTCGATTACTAACTTTAGCTAGAAATATAAAAAATGGATTTGATGAATATATAAGCAATTATTACCTAAAACAAAATATTGAAAATAACTTCAACAATTTAAAAGAAGAATTAGATAAATTAGGTTCTAAATTAGCAGATACAACAAAAAATGCTGATAACAAAATTATAGTAACCAACAATAAACTGTTTAATTTTTTATCTCGAGATAAATATGGTTTAAATGTTTATGTATTAGATGAAAATTCTAATCAAAAAACAATTAGTGATGTTAAATCTTTAATTGAAAATAAAAAAATTAAATATATTTATATTAGACAATATGATGAACCAAATGAAATTATCAACAATTTAATTAAAGATACAGATGTTGAAATAATTAAAATTCATATGTTAACTAATTTAACAGAAAATGAAATAAGTAATAAAAAAGATTATTTCACTATCATGAATGAAAATATTGAATTATTAAGAAAAAATTTATATAATTAAGTAAGGAGGTATATTTATGTGGATTATATTAGTTATTATTGCTTTAATTATTATTTCATCAATTAAACAAATTGATGAATATGAAAGAGGAGTAAAATTTACTACTGGAAAATTTAGTAAAATGATGGAACCAGGTTGGAGATTAGTGTTACCTATATTTCAATCATTTAAAAAAGTTGATATCAGAACAAAAGCTGTTGATGTTCCTGAACAAGAAGCAATTACTAAAGATAATGTTTCTGTAAAAATTAATGCTGTTTTATATTATAAAGTTTTTGATGCTTCTAAAGCAATATTAGCAGTTGAAAATTTCAGATACGCTGTTAGTCAATTAGCTCAAACAACTATGCGTAATGCAGTTGGTGCTGTATCATTAGATGAATTATTAGGTGAAAGAGAAAAAATTTCTGGTGAAATATGTACTATAATTGATGAAGCAACAGATCCATGGGGAATCAAAGTTGAAAATGTTGAATTAAAAGACATATCATTACCTGAAGAAATGAAAAGAGTTATTGCTAAAGCTGCTGAAGCAGAAAGAGAAAAAGCTGCAGTAATTACTAAAGCACAAGGAGAAGTTGAAGCATCTCAAAATTTAGCTAAAGCTGCTGAAATTATGTGTTCAACTCCTGGTGCCTTACATTTAAGAACATTATCAACGTTAAACGATATTAGTTCTGATCAATCAAATACAATTGTATTTGCAGTTCCAATTGAAGTATTAAGAGCTTTTGAAAATAATGATATAACTAAAAAATAGACGAAAGTCTATTTTTCTTTTATCCAATCTTTTCCTTCAACCAATCTTGTAACTAACATTGAACTTGATACATCACCTACAACATTTAAACAAGTAGCAGGCGGATCTATTAACCATCCAATTGTAGCAATAATCGGAAATGCTTCTAAAGGAAATCCATATAAAGAAACTATTAACATCTCACCTATTAAACCACCACCAGGAATTCCTGACATAACAACAGCACTTAATACAGCTATTACAATTGCTATAAAATAAGTATCAAATCCTACAAATGGCATATTGAATATTCCAAATAAAAATACTATTTTTAAAATTGCTCCCATACTAGAGCCTTCCATGTGCATAGTAGCTCCAATTGGTAAAGTTACATCTCTTATATCTTTTGGAATACCCAATTTACTTGCTGTATCTAAATTAGTTGGCAAACTAGCCAAAGATGATTGTGTTGCTAAAGATGTTGCAGTAGCAGGAAATATATTTTTAAAAAATACTTTAACCCCTTTTTTCTTACCAGCTATATAAGCATATAAATAATAAAATATTATGAAATAAATTACACACATTATATAATATAAAATCATACTTCTAGCATAACTACCTATTAATTGTGGTCCAAATTCACCTATTAAATTTGCAAAATAAGCACATAATCCAATCGGAGCATAATACATAATAATATTAATTATTTTCATCATTACATTAGATATATTTTCAAGACCTTTTGCTAACTTATCATTTTTTGTTAAAGCAACTCCTATTCCAAACAATATTGTAAATATTATTAAAGGTAACATATTGCTTCTAGATAATAAATTAGAAAAATCTGTTACTGTAAGTGCTGAAACTATCTGTTCGCCAATACTTATTTCTGTTGCTTCACCTTGTTCTAAAACAATATTAGCATCCCCTACTGGATCAATTATTTTAACTACACCCAACATTAAAATTCCTGCAACAGCACTTGTTATTATAAATACTAAAAAAACATATTTTAATATTTTACCTAATCTTTTTAAATTAACCATATTGGCAATACTACTTGATATTGTGAAAAAAACAAGTGGTACCACAATAGTATACATTAAATTTAAAAAGATACTTCCTAATGGCTTTAAAACTACAGCATCTTCTTTTAAAACAATGCCTAATATACATCCTATTATAATTGAACATAATAGAATAATTGGAAATTTATAATTTTTCCAAAATTTTTTCATTTTTCCCTCCTTAATAAATTATATTTTTTTTAAACAAAATATTTCCAATTTCATATAATACGTTAGGTGATACTTATGAGATATATTGGAATAATAGGAAGAAAAAATGAAAATAGAATAACATTTAATCAAGAAGTTATTAATGTAATTAATAAATTTAATTGTATACCAATAGGAATAATTGTTGATTTTAATAATAATCCACAAAAAGAATTTTATAAAGTCAAACGATTAATTGATATTTGTGATGGAATTATTTTGCAAGGTGGTTCAGATTATTATGATATTGATATATTAATTACAAAATATTTATATGATAAAAATATTCCAACATTAGGAATATGTTTAGGTATGCAAACAATGGCAATGACTTTTAATGGAATAATTAAAGATATAGATAATCATAAAATCTTAGAAAAATATGCACATAAAATAAAAATAAATAAAAATTCTAAATTATATGAAATTTTAAAAAAAGAAACTATTGATGTTAATAGTCGTCATAAATCATATATAGTAAAAACTGATTTAGATGTATCGGCTACTAATAAAATAATCGAAGCAATTGAAGATAAAAACAAAAAATTTTTTATTGGTGTACAATGGCATCCTGAAAGTTTAATGGATAAAAACAGTATTTTATTGTTTAAATCATTCTTTTCTAGCATAAATTGAAAAAAAATTAAAAAAAATTCATAAAAATTAAAAAAAATTCATAAAACTACTTGTCAAAATTAAAAAAATAAGGTATACTTAATATGCGTTTCGAGAATTGGGCCTGTAGCTCAGTTGGTTAGAGCACACGCTTGATAAGCGTGGGGTCACAGGTTCAAGTCCTGTCAGGCCCACCATACGCCTTAATAGCTCAGTCGGTTAGAGCACTTGACTGTTAATCAAGGGGTCGTAGGTTCGAGTCCTACTTGAGGCGCCATTGGCCAGTTGGTGAAGTGGCTTAACACACTGCCC
>CALVIQ010000023.1 GCA_944331815.1 uncultured Bacilli bacterium | reverse complement strand
AATATTATGATGTTTATAATAAAGTTCTTAATTTGATATCAAAAAAAATAAGAAGTGAAAAAGAAATAAATGAATTTTTAGATAAATATAATGTTGATAAAAATAAAATAATAGATAAATTAAAAAGTATTAATTTAATAAATGATAAAATGTTTGCTAAAGCATATATTTCAGATAGAATAAATTTGTCAAACGATGGAATAGATAAAATAAAAAATGAATTATTAAAACATAATATTGATATAAATTTAATTATGGACGAAATAGCTAAAATAGATAATGACTTAATTGATCAAAAAATAGAAAAATTAATCATTAAGAAAACAAAAAATAGTAACTATTCTGGATATAAATTAAAATATAAAGTAGTAAATGATTTAATTAATTTAGGGTATGACAAATCAACAATCGTTGAAATATATGATAATTTAAATATTAAAAATGATGATGTAATTATTAAGGAATATAATAAATTATATAATAAGCTAAGTAAAAAATATCAAGATAAAGAATTAGAATATAAAATAAATATGAAATTATTTAATAAAGGTTTTACTAAAGAAGAAATTGATAATATACAAAAAAACTAATCGGAAATGCAGTGATTAGTTTTTTCTGTATAAGATTTTTTATAAAAAACACTTTACTTTAATTGAATTATTAGCAATTTTTTTAATTAAAGATAGATAGTTATTAAATAAGAGAAATAAATCTTATACAAGTTAATAATAACATAATTAACAAAAAAATACAATAATTTTTGGGAAATATGATATAATTATGTAGTGATGTGTATGAAAAAACTATTTTTAATTTTATTAATATTATTAGTAGGGTGTAATAAACAAGAAGAGAAAATAGAGATAAATTATGATAATGCATATTATCAAGTTGCAACACCTTATAAAGAGAGTGTTGGTAGTTATAGTGTAAGAGATTATGATAAAGAAGAAGTTGAATCAATGTTGATGAAATTGTCAACAGAATATTTTAAAACTAACAATTCTTTGTATCAAGAAGGGCAATATTTAACTAGTGAAGAAATAAAACAATTGGTTACCGATTATAATAATATAGAAGAGATAAAAATAGATGATATAACAATCAAACCTAGTTATATAACTACTATATATGAACAAGATTATTTAGCTACTAATAATGTTTTAAAAGGTATATCTTTAGCTATAGTAGTTGATAATAAACAATATTATGATAATAATTATAAAATAGTTGATAAAAAAATAGTATTAGATCATGCACTATCAAAAGTAAATAATTTAATTAGTTATATTAGAAGTAAAGAAGAATTAAAAAAAGTTGATATAATTATAGGAATTTATTTAGAAGATGATTATAAAGGAAGCTTTAAGTATTTAGGTTACACTAATAGTAA
Organism: uncultured Bacilli bacterium; assembly: GCA_944331815.1. The sequence goes on along the minus strand of CALVIQ010000023.1, from coordinate 3,002 downwards.
TAGTATAAAAATGGAACATGTTAATTATAACTATCAATTATTAGAAAGTAATTATGTTATGACAAATGATAATAAAACATATAATACTATTTTAGCAATTAAAAATAGTTTAAGTGATTATAATTTATATATGAATTCATATGGATTATATCAAAATAAAACATTGAATGAAGTAAGTATTATTTTGAATAAAAGTTATTTTAAAAAGTCGGAAATATTGGATATTAGTAAAATACTGACAACTAATTTAAATAATTTTAGTAATATCGATATTAAAATTTATTTTAAAAGTAATAATGATACTAAAGCTTTTATAAATAAAAATAGAAATGATACAAAAATAGAAACATATATATTGGAGGATTAAAAATGATAAGTGAAGATAAAGTAAAACATATTGCTGATTTAGCTAAATTAAATGTAACTAGTGAAGAAATGAGTAAGTATCAACAACAATTAACTGATATTTTAACAGAAATAGATAAAATATTAAAAGTTGATATTACAAATGAAGAAATAATGATTAGTCCAAGTAATAATAAAAATTGTTATAGTGAAGATGTTATTGAAAGTCATATAAGTAAATCAGATGCATTAAAAAATGCTAAAAGAGTAAAAGGCGATTATATTATAGTTCCAAAGGTGATAGAATGAGATTTTTAGATTTAGATATAAAAACAATAAATGAAAAATTAAAAAATAAAGAAATAAAACCAATTGATTTAGTTAATGAAGCATTTGATAGAATAGAAGAAACTAATTTAAATTGTTTTATAACTTTAAATAAAGAGCAAGCTTTAAAAAAAGCTAAAGAATTAGAAGAAAAAGAAGTAGATAATATATTATTTGGATTACCTATTGCTATCAAAGATAATATTGTAACTAAAGATTTAAGAACAACTGCTGCTAGTCATATTTTAGAAGACTTTATTCCAATTTATGATGCAACAGTAATTACAAAAATTAAAGAAAAAAATATGATTATAATTGGTAAAACTAACATGGATGAATTTGCTATGGGTTCAACTGGTGAAACTAGTTATTTTGGTAACACTTTAAATCCAATTGATAATACTTTAGTACCTGGTGGATCATCATCTGGTTCGGCTGCTTGTGTGGCTGCTGGTATTACTCCTTTTTCATTAGGTACTGATACTGGTGGATCTATTAGACAACCTTCTAGTTTTTGTGGTCTAGTAGGTTTAAAACCTACTTATGGTAGAGTATCAAGATATGGTGTAATAGCTTTTGCTTCTAGTTTAGATCAAGTAGGACCTATTACAAGAAATGTTTATGAAAATGCTTTATTATTAAATGTTATAAGCGGACAAGATAAAAATGATTTAACTTCATCTAATAAAGAAGTTAAGGATTATACTTCTTTAATTGGTAAAGATATAACTAATTTAAAAATAGCTGTTCCAAATTACTATATGAGTGAAGTAATTGATAAAACTGTAAGAGAAAAAATAATAAATATAATTAATTTATTAAAAGAAAAAGGTTGCCAAGTTGATTATGTTGATATTGATTATTTAGAATATGCAATACCTTTATATCAAGTTATTGCTTTAGGAGAAGCAAGTAGTAATTTAGCGCGTTATGATGGTATTAGATATGGTTTAAAAGTAGATGATTTTAAAAACATCGATGAATTATATAAAAACACTAGAACTATTGGATTTGGTAATGAAGTAAAAAGAAGAATTATGATTGGCTCTTATATTTTAAGTGGTGAAAATGCTAATGTATATTATTATAAAGCTTTAAAATTAAGAAAAGAAATGACTGATAGTTTTAAGAAAGTGTTAAGCAAATATGATTTAATTATTGGACCAACTAATACTGATGTTGCTTATAAATTAGGTACAAAACAAGATGATGCATTGAAAAGTTTCTATGATGATTTATTAACAATACCTGTTAATATGGCAGGATTACCAGCGTTAAGTTTACCAGTTGGATATAAAAATAATTTACCAGTTGGTATGCATATAATTGGAAATTATTTTGAAGAAGATAAAATTTATCAATTAGCTTCTTATATTGAGAATAACTTAAAGGAGGAAAAGTAATGAAACCAACAATTGGAATTGAAGTACACGTTGAATTAAAAACAATGGCTAAAGCTTTTTCCTTAAGTAAAAATAACTTTAACGATGAAGTAAATACTAATATTAATGTTTTAGATTTAGGTTATCCTGGAACTTTACCAAGATTAAACAAGGGTATAATTGATTTTGCTTTAAAAGCTTGTTTAGTTTTTAATTGTAAAATAAATAGATTAATGCATTTTGATAGAAAAAATTATTTTTATCCAGACTTACCAAAAGGTTATCAAATAACACAACAAGATACACCAATTGGTTATGATGGATATGTCGAAATTTCTAATAAAAAAATATATTTAGAAAGAATGCATATTGAAGAAGATACTTGTAAAAGTATTCATACAACTGATACTTTATTAAACTTTAATAGAGCAGGTGTACCTTTAATTGAGATAGTTACTAAACCATGTATAAGTAGTGGTAAGGAGGCTATGGAATATTTAGAAAAATTAAGAGAAACTTTATTATATTTAGGTATAAGTGATGTTAAAATTGAAGAAGGAAGTATGCGTTGTGATGTTAATGTTTCGGTAAGTGATAGTGATAAGTTAGGTACAAAATGTGAAGTTAAAAATATTGGATCTATTTCTTCGGTTGGACTAGCTATTGATTATGAAATTAAAAGACAAGAAGAATTAATTAAAAAAGGTGAGAAAATAGTAGAACAAACAAGAAGATTCGATGATAAAACAAAAACAACTGTTTTAATGCGTTATAAAGAAACAGGAAATGATTATAGGTATTTTCCAGAACCAGATATTCCATTTGTTTATATTGATGATGAATGGTTAAAAGAAATAAGTGATAATATGCCTATTTTAACAGATGAATTAAAGAATAAATATGTTGAATTAGGTATAAATAATAATAATATTAAAACAATTATTTCTA
>CALVIQ010000022.1 GCA_944331815.1 uncultured Bacilli bacterium | reverse complement strand
TTAAAAATTTAAGTTATAATTAATTTAATAAGTTTAAAGTAATTATGGGAGGTTTGTTATGAAAAGGTTATTAATTACTGATGAAGATATAAAAGAATATGCAAATAGGAATAAAGAAAAATGGATTTGGGAAAAGAAAGAGAAAGATGCTAAGTTAAAAAGTTTGCTTTCTAGTTATGATTATATGAATTGGCTTAATAGGTTTACTGCTGATACCAAAGGCTTTTCTGGTGAAGATTATTTGTATTTCCCTGAAAAAATTTCTAAAGATGATTTAGATAAAGTAAATAATTTAGGATTATTCTTTGAAGGAATAAGAGAATACGCAGATAAGAATTATATTTATCCAACTATGTATGAGTATCAATCATATTATGGTATAAAAGATAATGCTAATGAAGTTTACTATAAAATAGGTGTTATAGAAGGTCAAGGTGGTTCATTTTTCTGTGATAGGGTAGAAGATACCAGTGAACTAGATTTTATAGATTTTGATGATATTATGAATGATAAAATTAGAGAAAATGTAGAGAAAATAGAAAATGGTTTAGACAACATGTCAAATTTAGTTATTTCCTTATATGAAAAAGGTGTTCCGCTTGAAGCGATTAAAGATACTTTTGATAAAACTATTAGGGAGATAGAATTATCAAAAGAAAAGGGAAAAGAGTATAAAAAATAAGAAGAAAACTACTTTCAAGTTGCTTTGAGAGTAGTTTTTTCTATTTATTAAATATTAGTCATATAACCAGTAAATATTTTTCTTTTTACTTTTTCGTTAATAGTTTCTTTAATACTAAACTCTTTTATTAGTTGTTGTTGAATAAAAGAAATGCAGTCTTTATATTTGGGTTTTATTTCTTCTTTTATACCAGCGCATAAATACCAAATATATTTGATGGACCAGTTAATATCTACATTAAATCCGTCTCTCGCATCTGCTATTAAAAGAGATAAATAATTAATCATTGCTTCATAAGCCTCATCATCATTTATTTTTAGCTTTAAAACATCATATACTGTATTAAATATTTTATCAAAGTCATCTTTACTAATATTTTTCTCATAATTTAATTCAATACTTTTTTCGTCATAATATTGGTATAGATTTTCTAATGATAAATCATCTAAATTTCTTTCTTCATTTGTTTTACTTAATAGTTTATATACTACTATATTCATAATCGCTCTCCTTTATTTTATCACTTAAGTCAATTGCATCTACAAAGTGCCTTGTTCCTTGTTTAATTATTTTTATTTTATTCAAGTCAATTAATTGATCTATTAAAGTTAAATAGACTAAATCACTTGCATCATTGAGGATTTCTTTTCCCATACATTCTGCAATTAAGATTGATATTTTACAAGGTGCTCTTTCTTTTAAAATATTTAAAATGATATCATAGTAGTCAGAATATTTTTTGTTTTTAACTTCACCATTTTCTAATTTCCTTAATTCACTATTAATTTCAACTAAGTCGTTCCACTCTTTAGCATAAGCTATAATTTCACCTTTATACAAAGTTTTTTCATATTTTAGTACATCATTAACTTTTCTATAATCTAAAGCACTAATACTACATAAAAATTCATTATAATCATTAGCAAAGACAACATTAATTTTATTTATTTTATCTTTTAAAAAGTTACATAGAAATAGTAAAAGCATATATTCATCATCATTATTCTTAGAAGACCAGATTCTAATTATTGTATCATTTGTAATATTATTTGATATTTCATTTAACGATTTAGTATAATCATAATTGTTATCTTGATAAAATTTTCTTAAAAAATCAATACGATTCTTTTTTAGATCTCCTATTGATAGACTCATTCCAAGTGGAAAAATTATATAGTCTTTTATGTTATTGCTTTCGTAATAATGTTTTAAACAGCCACAAGCTGAAAAGTTTTCACAAATATCAATTATTTTCATTTTATTTCACTGCCTTTTTGATTAATATAATTATATCAAACTTTAAAGCATATTAAAACTTAATTTTATTCTGGCAAATAAATCATAATGTTTCTTGGATGAATAGCGGAAACGAATTATTAAACAAAATATACTTTAGCACTTTCTATGATTGTTGTATAAAATAATTATAGGAGGTGCTTTTATGTCTGAAAATTTAAGCAACTTAATTGGTAATACACCTATGATTAAGATAAAGTATCGTTACGAGAATAGGGAAGGATATGTCTATGCCAAATTAGAGTATTACAATTATACGGGTAGTATTAAAGACCGTCTTGCTTATTATATAATTAAAAAGTCAAAGGAAGAAAAAATATTAAAAGAAAAACAAACGATAGTTGAAGCGACAAGTGGTAATACAGGTATTTCTTTTGCCGCTTTAGGAGCTTATTTTTCTCATCCAGTTCATATATTTATGCCAGATTGGGTAAGTGAAGAGAGAATAAAGATAATGAAACTATACAGTGCCAATGTATATTTAGTTAGTAAGGAAGAAGGGGGATTTAAAGAAGCGATTAAAAGAAGTGAAGAATTTGCATCTAAAATAAATGGGTTTTTACCAAGACAGTTTGAAAATACATTAAATATAGAAACTCATTATTTAACTACTGCTAAAGAAATATTAAATGAGATTAATGAAATAGATACTTTTGTTAGTGGTATAGGAACAGGTGGAACAATAATTGGAGTTGCTAAAAGATTAAAAGAGTATAATAAAGATATTAAAATAGTTGCTTTAGAACCTGATAAGATGCCCCTTTTAAGTGGTGGTAAAATTATAGATGACCATAAAATTGAAGGAATAGGGAATGAGTTTATTCCTAAACTTGTTGACTTTAATTTAATAGATAAAGTTATTAGTATTAATGATTTAGATGCTATTAATATGAGTAGAATATTAGCAAGTAAATTAGGACTCGGAGTAGGTATCTCTTCAGGTGCAAACTTTTTAGCCAGTGTATTAAGTGGTGGAAAGTCTGTAGTAACTGTATTTCCAGATGATTTAAAGAAATATTTATCTACTGATTTATCAAAAGATATTGATAATAACAAAGATTTTTTATCAAATAAAATAGAATTACTAGGTTTTGAAGTAGTTAATTAATTTGTTTATTAACATTGATTATTTTGGTTGAATTGAAACTAATCTTTCATATATTTAAGGTATTATAACAATAACAGGAAAAATCACACAATAACAGGAAAATTATCGTAATAAAGTTGATTTTTTTACGCTTCAATGTTATAATAAAGCCACTTGTAAAGGGGGGAAGTATATATGAATGATGGTATGAAATGTGTTGGTTTAGCCATTATAGTAGAAAAAAAAGAATGTATTGTTGATGGAAAAAAACAAACATATTATGAAAGACAGGAGCCTTGTGTTGGTTTTTATTACGATTTTGGTAATACTGGGAGAAATTTTATTGTTTTAACAGGAAAATTAGCTGGAGAAACAATAGGTTCTAATTCAATTTATAGTTGTGTTAATTTTAAAACTCTTGATGACCTTTGTGTTGAAAATAATCGTGTATATAACTATGATAAATTTATGAGTGAATATCGAGAATACATTGGTGAATATTACACTCTTGATTCTAATAATACTTTCTCAAGAATAACTGATCAAGAATTGTTAGAAAAAATACGCGGTAAAGCTAAAGAGTATGATGATACAATTTTAAATAACAATACTGATATATCTCAAATGTATTCTGCTATTAAAAAAACAATTATTTCACAAGATGAACAAATTATGCAAATGTTAACATCACTTTTTAAAAATCAAAAAGTTATAAATTTATCGTTTGGACTTGATATGATAGCAAAATTAAAAGAAAATATTATTGTGTATGGTTCTACAGGAACAGGTAAAACTGAAATTTTAAAAAGAATTGCTAATATATATAAAATTCCTATCGTTATTGAAGATGCAACCTCTCTTTCTGAAACGGGTTATGTTGGAAGAGATATTAAAGATATGTTAGAAAATTTATATTTAGCTGCTGGAAAGGATATGGAAAAAGCAGAAAAAGGTATTTTAGTTATTGATGAATTTGATAAATTGGCAGAAAAAGGCAATAATTCTCGTGACCATATATCAAGAATTGGCGTTCAAAGATCATTATTGAAATTATTAGATGGTTCAACATTTTATTTTGGAGATAAAAAATTTGATACATCAAGACTTTCAGTTGTTGCTTTAGGGGCATTTACAGGAATAGTAGACAATGACGATTACTCAAATGTATCACCAACAGATTTTGTTAATTATGGAATAATGCGAGAGTTAATGGGTAGATTTTCAAAAATGGTTGCTATGAACTCTTTATCAAAAGAAGATATCAAGAAAAT
>CALVIQ010000021.1 GCA_944331815.1 uncultured Bacilli bacterium | reverse complement strand
GTTATCCAAGAAAAAGGATGCATAGTATGAACAAATATAGGCATAATTTAAGAAGAAATAGTTAGGGTGATTATATGAAAAAAGTATTGAAAAATAATGGTAAAAGTCTTAAGTTGACAACATTGGGATTTACATTAATAGAACTATTAGCTGTTATAATTTTGTTAGCTGTAATTTCAATTATAGCTACGCCAATAATAACTAATATTATTGAAACATCTAAAGAAAGTGCAAATTTAAGAAGTATTGAAGGATATGCAAATGCAGTTAAGGATAAATATTATAATGATTCATTAGGTGGTGCTAAACCAATTATTGATGAAACATTTTTAAGTAATGTTGAAACTAGCGGTGGAGAAGTTAAATGTGACAGTGTATTATATAATGAAAATTATCAAACAATTTTATATAAATGTACCGTTCAAAATAGTGAAAAAAAATACTGCTATGCTGATAGTAAACATTATGCTTGTAGTGATTCAGAATTTATAAATATATTTACTACTAGTGGTGGTGAAACAACATTAGAATGATATAAATAAAATAATGAATTGTAATTAGTAATATATATATCAAAATTAAATTTTGACACCATTAATATTTTTAAATTATTTGCTATTTATTCAGTTATAGTAATTAATTTTAATGATTGCTATTGTAGGAAAAAATGACTCTTTATTAAATTCATATAAAATATAGAATATGTAAAAAATCAAGTTGAGATATACTAGATTTTTTTTTATTTATATGATAAACTTATCTAGTTGGTGATATTATGTTAAAAGTTAATAATTTAAGTTTAAGATTTAATACAAGAACTTTATTTGAAAATGTTAATTTAGAATTTAATGGTGATAACTGCTATGGAATAATTGGAGCTAATGGTGCTGGTAAATCGACATTTTTAAAAATATTATCTGGTAATATTGAATCTACTACAGGTGAAGTAATAATTGGTAAAGGTGAAAGAATATCTGTTTTAAAACAAAATCATAATGAATTTGATGATATGGTTGTTATTGATGTAGTTATTATGGGTAATAGTAAATTATATCAAATAATGAAGGAAAAAGAAGAATTATATATGAAAGAAGATTTTACTAATGAAGATGGAATGAGAGCAGGTATTTTAGAAGAAGAGTTTGCTAGTTTAAATGGTTGGCAAGCAGAAAGTGATGCTGCTATATTATTAAACAACTTAGGTATTGATAATAGTAAACATAATTTATTGATGAAAGATTTAAAAGATAGTGATAAAGTAAAAGTATTGTTAGCTAGTGCTTTATTCGGTGAACCAGATATTTTATTATTAGATGAACCTACTAATGGTTTAGATGCAAAAAGTATAATGTGGTTAGAGGAATTTTTAATTAATTTTAAAAATACTGTTTTAGTTGTATCACATGATCGCCATTTTTTAAATAAAGTATGTACTCATATGTTAGATATTGATTATAATAAAATTACTTTATTTGTTGGAAATTATGATTTTTGGTATCAATCAAGTCAGTTAATTCAAAAACAAATGAAAGAATCAAATAAAAAGAAAGAAGAAAAAATTAAAGAATTAGAGGATTTTATTAGAAGATTTTCAGCTAATGCTTCTAAATCTAAACAAGCAACATCAAGAAAAAAATCATTAGAAAAAATAGTATTGGATGAAATCAAACCATCTAGTAGAAAATATCCTTATATTAATTTTGATTTTGACAAAAATGTTGGTAAGGAAGTAATTACTTTAGAAAATATTAATTATAAAGATATTATTAAAAATTTAAATTTAACAATAAGACCTGATGATAAAATAGCTTTAATAGGAACAAATGAGATTGCTAAAACAGCTTTATTGGATATTATATCAGGCAATTTAAAACCTGATAGTGGAACTATTAAAATTGGTGGTAATGTAAAAATGAGTTATTTTAAAAAGAATCATGATGAATATTTTAATGATTTAAATATGATAGATTGGTTAAAGCAATATAGTGACAATAAAGATGATAGTTATATAAGAGGATTTTTAGGGAGAATGTTATTTTCTGGTGATGAAGTTTTAAAAAACGTTAATGTTTTATCTGGAGGAGAAAAAGTTAGATGTATGTTTAGTAAAATGATGTTAGAAAAATCTAACGTATTATTATTTAATGAACCAACTAACCATTTAGATATTGAATCTATTACTTCTTTGAATGAAGGATTAAAAAGATTTATGGGTGTTATTGTATTTTCTAGTTTTGATCAAGAATTAATTGAAACTGTAAGTAATAGATTAATTGAAATTAAACAAGATGGAACATATAAAGATAAACAAATAAGTTACCAAGAATATATTTTAAAATATGGAATAGGAGAATAATTACGCAAACAATTGATATAAATAGTCTAGATTTTGAACGATTAGATTTAATTAGTGATATAGGAAAAGAAGCTGATATTTTTTCAGATTATGAAACAGTATATAAAATATATAAGAATAATAACATGGATTTAAGACTAAAAAATATTAAATTAGAAATTTTATCAGTACTTTCTATGGAAGGACTGGTGTGTCCAAAGCAGAAAATAGTTAGTAGACAATTAGCTGGATATACTATGGATTATATTGATGGTAGTTATATTACTAGTTTAAATTTTACTAAATTAGAATTAATAAAATTATTTAAAACAATATCAAGATTATTAAAATATTATCATAGAAGTGGTATAGTACTAGCTGATGTTAATGTATCAAATATTTTAATAAAATCACCACAAGAAGTTTATTTTTGTGATGTTGATAGTTGTAAAATAATGGATTTATCTCATGATAATATTCCTTTTTTGGCGCATCATTTTTTAACTCAGTTAGGAATTGATATAAAAAATGTAAAAGTAGATGAAAATTTTGATAATTTATGTGTATTTTTAATTTTCTTGTATGTCATTTTAGATAAAAAAAATATTTTATCTATATCTGAATACGATTTAGATAAAACGCTAGAAAAAAAAGGATTTGATAACCAAAAAGCATTTGTTAAACAATTTAGAAGTAAATTGATTGAAGTACCATATATTGGTGATTTATTATGATAAAAGAAGAAAGATTAATTGATTATTTAAAACAATACAAAAACTATAAAACACTATTAAAAAATTGTAGTGTTTTAGTTAATGATAAGATTGTAACAAAATATAATTATATTTTAAAACCAGACGATAAAATTACTATTAATAAATATAATAAATCAAAAGATATCAACATTATTTATGAAGATAAAGATATTATAGTAATAGATAAACCTTATAATTTATTAACAATATCAAATGGTAGAGAAATATCATTATATAATTTAGTAAGTGAATATGTTAAAAAAAATAATAAAAATAATAAAATATTTATTGTTCATAGATTAGATAAAGATACTTCTGGATTGGTTGTATTTGCTAAAAATATAAAAACAAAAAATTATTTACAAAGCAATTGGAATAAAGTTGAAAGAAAATATAAAGCTATTGTAATAGGAATTACTAAAGATAATGATATATTGAAAAATTATTTGCAAGAAAATAAAAATCATTATGTTTATGTAGCTAATAGTGGTGATTTAGCTATTACTGAATATAAAAAAATAAAAGAAATTAATAATAATACTTTATTAGATATAAATATTAAAACTGGTAAAAAAAATCAAATAAGAGTTCAATTAAGTAATATCGGTCATCCTATTTTAGGGGATAAAAAATATGGTAACAATAAATATAAACGGTTATGTTTACATGCTTATAAATTAGTTTTACCCAATAAAGAAACCTTTATTAGTAAATTGGATTTTTAGGAGGAATTATGCAAAGATTTTTTTATTTAGATACTAGTTCAATAATCGCTAGTATTATGAACACAAAAAATAAACATTATCAAGAAAATTTTGTAACATTAAAAGAAATTAATATTACAAAAAGTTTATTACAAAAAAAATTTAATGAAAAAGGTTTAAAAATTATTATTACTGATGAAGTAGATTCTCATTTTTTTAAGCTTATTGATGGGATTTTTATAAAAAATGATGATGTGACATTATATAATTTGACAAATAGATATCAAGGATTATGTTATTCAATTGAATGTTTTATGATCTTATGGAATGATGATTTAATATTTGAAATTTTAGAAAAAATAAAATATAATGTGTTTGAAGAAGCAACATCTTTAGAAATTATTATAAATAAAATTTTAAAAGACCAAAAAGTTTTTTATGAAAATGTTGCTCATGAATTATCACAAGAAGAATATGAATACATAAAAAGAAAAATTGAAAAAAAAGATTGTACTAATTGCAGCAATAATTGTGAAGATAATTTAGAAAAATGTTCTAGGTGGGATAATCCTGAGTTGATAGGAAGAACAAAAGTATTAAGAACTCACTAATAATTGTAAAAGGTGACAAAATGATAGAAATAAATAAAAATATGTTAAATAATCTATTAGAAAACGGATGTTACAAAAAAGATGGTATTATAAAAAGTAGTGAATATACAATAGAAGAAATGTATTTAGTCAGAACTACAGATATTTTTCCTTTTGATAAAAAAATTAAAAGTGTTAGTTATGATAATGCTATTTTTAAATCTGATTCATTTATTTTTAATGAATTTTTAAATTCTTATTCGAAAGATATAAAAAATTGTTGTCAAGTTGTTTATAATGGTTGCCGAACAACTATACATTTTTGTTTAAATGGATTAGTAGGAAATCATGCATATGGATATTTTTCAGAACGAAAATTTTTAATTATCGAACCATTTAAATATCATGTTCAAGATAGTAATCTTATTTCATTAAGAAGTGAGGATACATATTTTAAAGACTATTTAAATTTATGTGATCCTATTATTATAATGTCAAAGAAAAATTATAATGATTTAATTGGTGAATGTTTTAATGAACTTACAAATTATAAAATAATTACATATGATTTTACAAAAGAACAGATTGAAGAAATGTATCCAATTCCTTTTGGTTTTAATAATGATTATTCACAAATATTTTTTGAACAAGATATTGTAAAATGTGTATTACAATTAGTAGGAGCACCATATTTTACTATATCATCACATGGGTTTAGTGATACTACAAATTCTCAAACTATGAATAAATTAATTAGTAACATTAGACAGGAATATAGTTTAGGATTTAGCCAACATTTTAATAGTCAAATTCATCAAGAAGATGGCTATAAAAATATAAAAAATTCTATAGAAAGTGATATCGAACATTTTATATATGTTGTTACAAATTCAGATTTAGATCAATCACTAATTGATCAATTATTATATTTTGTTCCTTTTTTACAAAATGAAGAAAACTATAATGGTAATTATTTATTTAATATATTAAGATATAAAGATCAAATAATTACTAAATCTTTACTAGATAGTAAATTAAAGGAATTTATAGAAAAAATTAAAATAGAAAAGTTTATTGAACTAACAAAACAATATAATACAAAATTTAATGTTTCTAAAAAAGTGGAACGATAATAGTTATTTTTGGTATAATTAAATAGGTGAGATAATGAAAAAAATAACAAAAAAAATAATAACTAAATTGTCTAGAATAAACATTGACTATAAAAAAGAAAGAATGTTAAAAAGCATAATAACCAATGAAAAAAAAATAAAATATATTGATACATTTATTTTAGTAGATGATCATAATGTTAAAATAAGATTATTTATTCCTAATAAAATTAATCAAGTAATAATATATTTTCATGGTGGTGGATTTGTTACAGGAAATATTCATAATTATAGTAAAACTTGTAATGATTTAGCTAATAATACAAATTCATTAGTTATTTCAGTTAATTATCGTTTAGCTCCAGAGTTTCCATTTCCAAATGGTTTAATAGATTGTTATAAAGTTACTAAATATTTTTATAGTAATGATAGCTTTTTAGATAGTAAAAATATAGTTATAATGGGTGATAGTGCTGGTGGTAATATAGCTAGTGTAATTTCAATAATTGCAAGTGAAAAAAAAGAATTTAATATAAAAAGGCAGATATTATTATACCCAATAACTTATCATATCCATGATGAAAAAAGTAGTTTTAATTCAGTTAAAGAAAATGGCAATGATTATATTTTAACTAACGAAAGAATAAACAATTATTTGAATTTATACGTTAAAGATAAAACATATTTATCTAGTAAATACATATCCCCTTTAAATGCTGATAACCTAAATAATCAACCAGATACATTAATAATAACTGCTAATTTAGATCCTTTAAGAGATGAAGGGGAAGCTTATGGAAATAAGTTATTAAAATATAATAATAAAGTTAAAATGTATCGAATTGATAATATTCATGGTTTTTTTACGTTGCCTATTAACAAACAAGAAATAAATGAATGTTATGATTATATAAATGAATTTTTAGGAGATGGTTTGCTTGAAAAGAAAGTGGTTTAAATTAGATAATGCAGCTAAAATATTTCCACCAGTAAGTAATAAAAAAGATCCTAAAGTATTTAGATTTACATGTGTTTTAAAAGAGAATATTGATAAAAATATATTACAAGAATCAGTAAATGAAGCTTTAAATTTTTTTCCAAATTTTAGATCAATATTAAAAAAAGGTTTTTTTTGGCATTATTTAGAAACAACTGATTTTAATCCAATTATAAAGGAAGAAAAAAAAGATATATGTAGTCCTATTTATAATAAAAAGAAGAAAAAATTATTATTTAGAGTTAATTATTACAAAAATAGAATTAATTTAGAAGTATATCATGCTTTAACTGATGGTACAGGAGCTCTAGAATTTTTAAAAACAATAGTTCATATTTATATTAGTAAAAAATATAATATTGATGAATTTAATTTTGATTATGATGCATCATTAAATGAGAAAAGTAGTGATAGTTTTAATAAATATTACAAATTTCAATTAAATAAACTAGAAAAATCAAATAGAGTATATCAGATTAAAGGGGATAAATTAAATAAAATAAGAGTAATAAATGGATGTATGAATACTAAAGATTTGATTGATTTAGCCCATAAATATAATACTACATTAACTGGTTTAATTACTAGCATTTATATTTTATCTATAAAAGAAAATATGAATTTAAAAGATGAAAATAAATTTATTACAATCGATATACCAGTTAATTTAAGAAAATATTTTAAATCACAAACCGCTAGAAATTTTTTTAGTGTTATAAAATTAAAGTATAATGGCTCTAGCAATTTAGAAGATATAATAAATTATGTTGATAATCATTTAAAAGAAGAATTAAAAAAAGATAATTTATTTAAGACAATGAACAGATATGCCACTTTTGAACATAATTTTTTAATTAGGTTAGTACCTTTATTTATAAAAAATATCATATTAAAGATAATAATAAAATTTGTGAAAACGACAACAACTGTCACTAATTTAGGTATAATAAATGTAGATGATTCCATAAAAAATTATATTGATAGTTTTGAAGTTTATGTAAGTACCGATAAAATGCAAATATCAATGTGTTCTTATTTGGATAAATTAAATATATCATTTACTTCAATATTTGATAGTATGGATATAATAAAAAATTTTTATCGAAAACTAAGTTCATTTGGTATAGATATAATAATAACTACTAATAAGATAGAAGGTAAAGAATGAGAATATGTAAAAAATGTAACTTAAAAATTAATACTAATTCTGATATATGCCCATTATGTCAAAATAAATTAATCGGTAAAAAAGAAGAAAATGTTTTTCCAATTATACCTAATATTTATCAAAAATATTTTACTTTCTTCAAAATTTTATTATTTGTTAGTTTCATTATATCTGTGATATGTATAACAATAGATTTAATGATTAATAAATATCATTTTAGTATATTTGTTGTATTGGGATTTGTTTGTTTATTTATTGTTTTAAAAACAGCATTTAATAACAAAGAAAGTTTGTTTAAATCTATATTAAGTCAATTAATTATTTTAAGTATTTTATCTATTTTATGGGATTATTTTACTGGCTTTCATTATTGGTCAATTACTTATGTTATACCTATTTTATGTATAATTTGTAGTATCAATTTAGCTATTTTATCTATTATTTTAAAAAATTATTTAGATGAAGAAATATTTTATTTTATATGTATTGCTTTAATAGGAATAGTTCCATTAATTTTCATTATTATTGGTATTCCTAATAAAATCCCTTCTATTATATCAATATTGTTAAATTTAATTTGTTTTATTAGTTTATTAATATTTAAATTTAAAGATGTAAAAGAAGAATTGCAAAGAAGAATGCATATTTAATTTACATTCTTCTTTTTTTTTGATAAAATTAATAATGTAGATTAAAGAAGAAGGTGTAAAATGACGTATTTAGATTATTCAGCTACTACTCCTACTAGTGAAGAAGTTTTAAATACATTTGTAGAAGTTAGTAAAAAATATATTGGAAATCCTAATTCGTTACATAAATTAGGTATTGAAGCTAATGAAATAATTAAAGCTTCTACTAAGCAAATAAGTAATTTATTAAATATTAAAGAAAGTGAAATAATTTATACAAGTGGATCTTCAGAATCAAATAATACTGCTATTAAGGGTATTGCCTTAAAATATCAAAACAGGGGTAAACATATTATTACAACTGAATTTGAACATTCATCAATATATGGACCTTTGACATATTTACAAAAACAAGGTTTTAAAGTTGATTTTGTAAAAACTAATGAATTTGGTCTAGTTGATATTAATAATTTAAAGGAATTATTAACTGATGAAACTATTTTAGTTAGTATCGGTTATATCAATAGTGAAATAGGAATTGTGCAACCAATAGATGAAATAGGAAAATTATTAAAAAATTACCCTAAATGTTATTTCCATGTTGATATGACACAAGCTTTAGGTAAAATTAAAATAGATTTAACTAATGTTGATTTAGCAAGTTTTGCTGCTCATAAAATATATGGTATTAAAGGAATAGGTATGTTATATAAAAAAGAAAATATTTCTTTAGAACCATTAATTCATGGTGGTAAAAGTACAACTGTATTTAGAAGTGGTACACCTGCTACAGCTTTAATCGCATCATTTGCTAAAGCAATGCGATTAATATTAGAAAATTTAGATAAAAAGTATGAATATATTTCTAAATTAAATAAAATTTTAAAAGATGGATTAAAATATGATAATGTTTATATAAATAGTAATAAGTATTGTATTCCTAATGTCTTAAATATAAGTGTAGTTGGGGTTAAACCTGAAACAATGTTACATGCTTTAGAAAAATATGATATTTATATATCAACACAAACCGCTTGTTCAACTGGTACTAGTTCAAAATCAGTTTTAGCTTTAACCAAAGATGAAAATAGAGCTAAATCAAGTCTTAGAATTAGTTTATCCCATCTAACTAAAGAAAGTGATATAGAATATTTTTTAGAAAAATTTGATGTTTGTTATAAGGAGTTAATATGAGAGTAGATAAAAATAATTATTATTTAGATATTGCAGAAGCAACTTTAGAAAGATCAACCTGCGCTAGAAGAGCATTTGGAGCAGTTGTAGTTAATAATGATGAAATTATTTCAACAGGTTATAATGGTGCTCCAAGAGGTAGAAAAAATTGTACTGATTTAGGTTATTGTATGCGTGAAAAATTAGAAATACCACGTGGTGAAAGATATGAAATGTGTAGAAGTGTTCATGCTGAACAAAATGCTATTATAAGTGCTGCTAGAAAAGATATAATAGGTTCAACTTTATATTTAGTAGGTAAGGAAGTAAGTACAAACGAATATGTTAAGAATGCTATGCCTTGTATGTTTTGCAAAAGATTTATAATTAATGCTGGAATTAAAAAAATAGTTGTTAGAAATACAAAAGAAGAATATACCGAAATAGATGTTAATACTTTTATTGAAAATGATGATAGTTTAGAAGGGGTGTTTGGCTATTAAACTAATTAGAATAAGCGCTGTATGGTGTCCAGCATGTTTAATTATGCGCCCAAGAATGCAAGAAATCGAAAAAAGATTTCCTAATTTTGAACATATAGAATATGATTATGATTTGGACGAAGATATAATAAGTAAATATCAAGTTGGTGATATTTTGCCTGTATTTATATTATTGGATAATGATAAAGAAGTGACAAGGTTAGTAGGGGAAAAATCAGTTGAAGAAATTGAAAATAAATTGAGGTGTTTCGAATGAAAAAAATAATATTTTTAATAACTTTATTATTATTTATTCCTAAGGTTAATGCTTTAGATATTCATTTATTTTATTCAGAAATATGTAGTACTTGTGAAGAAGAAATAAAATTTTTAGAAGAATATCAAAAAGAAGCGGATATAAATATTATTTATTATGAAACAACTAAAAATAAAGAAAATGATGAATTATTAAGTAATGTTAGAAAAGCTTTAAATAATAATGACAAAACAGTTCCATACACTGTTATAGGAACAACTGGAATTACTGGTTTTAATGAAACTGTTAAAAATCAAATAAAAGCTGCTTATGAATATTACACTGATGAATTTGTTGATATTGTTGATGTAGTAAAAAATGATTTAGATGTTGATTATGAAATAATTCCTCCAGAAGGACAATTTAATATACCAATATTAGGTGATATAAATCCTAAAGATGTATCATTACCTTTAGTATCTGTGATAATTGGTTTTATAGATGGTTTTAACCCTTGTGCAATGTGGGTGTTGTTATTTTTATTATCAATAATAGTTACAATGAAAGATAGAAAAAAAATGTGGATTATTGGTTTAACTTTTTTAATTACTTCAGCTTTAGTTTATTTAGCTTTTATGTTGGCATGGCTACAAATTGCTATAACTTTATCACAAATAGTATGGGTAAGATTTATTATAGCTTTAATAGCTTTATTAGGTGGTGCTATTAATTTAACTAGTTACTATAAGGAAAGAAAAAAAGATAATGGTTGTGCCGTTGTAGATAAAGAACAAAGAAAATCAATTTCTAAAAGAATTCATAAAATTGTTAAACAAATTGATAATAGAAAAACTTTCTATTTAGCAATATTAGGTGTTATGGGTTTAGCAGTTTCAGTTAATTTAATTGAACTTGCTTGTTCTTCAGGTTTACCTTTAATCTTTACTCAAATATTGGCAATCAATAATTTAAATAGTTTACAATATTTGTTTTATATTTTGATTTATATATTATTTTTCTTAATTGATGATATTGTTATATTTGCTATTGCAATGAAAACATTACAATTGACAGGTATATCTACTAAATATAACAAATTATCTCATTTAATCGGTGGTATATTGATGCTTTTAATAGGTATTTTAATGATTTTTAAACCGGAATGGTTGATGTTTAATTTTTAAACATCTTTTTTTGTGATATAATTAATTAGGTGATTTTATGAATTATCAATTAGAATTAGAAAAAATAATAAATAATTTAAATGGAAGAAAAACATTGTTATTACACAGTTGTTGTGCTCCTTGTAGTAGTTATGTAATAACATATTTAAAGGATTATTTTGATATTACTATTCTTTATTATAATCCTAATATTGAACCAATTGAAGAATATAATAAAAGAAAAGAAGAGCAAATTAAATTATGTAATGTATTTAATATAAAAGTATTGGATTGTGATTACGATAATGATTTATTTCATGAAATTGTATTGGGATTAGAAGATTGTAAAGAAGGTGGAAATAGATGTTTTAAATGTTATGAATTAAGACTAAGAAAAACTGCTTCACTAGCTTCTAATTATGATTTTTTTGGGACAACTTTAACAGTAAGTCCGTTTAAAAATAGTAATAAATTAAATGGAATAGGTTTAAATTTAGAAAAAAAATATAATGTAAAATATTTGGTAAGTGATTTTAAGAAAAAAGAAGGTTATAAAAAAAGTATTTTATTGTCTAAAGAATATAATTTATATCGTCAAGATTTTTGTGGATGTATATATAGTAAAAGAAATAAAATATCTGATTAAAACATATACTTAAAAAAAGATATACATATTTTTATAAATATGATAAAATTAATAGGGTGATTTTAAATGATAGATATTATAATTTTAGGAATAATTCAAGGAATAGCAGAATTTTTACCAATTTCTTCATCAGCACATTTAATTATATTTAGAGATATATTTGGAATAGGAACTAATATTGGAAGTAATATTGAACTTACTTTTGATTTAGCGTTACATTTTGGAACTTTATTAGCTATTATAATATTTTTCTTTAATGATTTGTTTAAAATATTAGTTGAGGGATTAACTAAAGGAGTTAAAACTAAAGATGGAAAATTATTTTGGTATTTAATTTTAGCAACTATTCCTGCTGGTATTGTTGGAGTTTTGTTTGAAGATATATTTGATTCATTTTTCAGAAAACAATTATGGCTAATTGCTATTGCATTAATTGTTATGGGTATTATAATTTATTTGGTTGATAAAAAATCAAAAATATCTATAAACATTAAAGAAATGAAATGGTATCAAGCTTTGATAATTGGATGTGCTCAAGTGTTTGCTTTAATACCTGGTTTTTCAAGGAGTGGTACTACGATTACAGCTAGTCGCGCTTTAGGATTAAATAGGGAAGATAGTGCGAAATTTTCGTTTTATTTATCAGTACCTGTTGTAGCAGGTGCCTCATTATTAAGTTTAATTAAAGCTGACACTTTATCAATAATATTAGATAATTTAATGATATTTGGGACAGGAATATTAATTTCATTTATAACTGGATTAATTTGTATTTCATTTTTATTAAAATATATTAAGAAAAATGATTTTAAAGTATTTATGATTTATAGAATTATTTTAGGTATATTAATTTTATCTATGTTATGGCAACTTTAGTTGCTTTTTTTTTATATACTAGGAAAGTGCTTTGTAATTTTTAAAATATATACATTGACAAACATATGTATGTGTGATAAAATTTTATCAAGGTGGTGATAAAATGAAAATATATAAAGCCTATAAATTTAGATTATATCCAAATAAAATGCAACAACACTTAATAAATAAAA
>CALVIQ010000020.1 GCA_944331815.1 uncultured Bacilli bacterium | reverse complement strand
CCATTTTTATTCATTGTTTTAAGGCCTAAATATCTACCTATACCATGAACATTATGAACTATATAATCGCCTATTTCTAGTTTTGATATATCTTTTATTTTTGTACCATATTTAAAGTTAGTTTTATAAGGGATAGTATTTTTTTTATTAAATATTTCATTTTCAGATATAAATACATAATCATTAAAAATAAATCCTTCGTTAATATTAAATATTACAACATTTATTTTTTTATCAAATATTTGATTTATATTAGTAAATACACAATCTATTTCATCAATTATTTTATTAGCTTGATATCGATTAGAAACACATATAACTATTGTTTTATCTTTATATTTTAAGATATCTTTAATATTAGTAAATCTATCTTCTATTTTAAAAGAATTATAATTAAATTCACCATAATTATTTGATAGTTTAATAGAATCATATTCTTTAAAATCAAAAAAGTATTTTTTACTAGCATCATACTCTAATACTTCATTCATTAATTGTTCATAACCTGTTTTAATATCTTCAAATTCATTATAATAAACTTTACCATTTAAATAACTATAGATATCAACATATTCACCAGCTAAATTTTCTGTATTAGGTATTATTTCAACTTCATTAATTGTTTCAATAGTTAATTGGGTATTGATATCAAATTTTCTAATTGATTCAATAGTGTCACCCCAAAATTCTATTCTAATTGGGTTATCATAGTTAATAGGAAATACATCTATTACATAACCTCTAATTGCCATATCACCAGATTTATTAATTACAATATCTTTTTCATATCCAATTTCATATAGTTTGGTAGCTAAATCTTTAATATCGTCATTTACTTTTAATTTAATAAAACTTTTTTTAAATACATCTTTTGGAGGTAAAAATCTTAAATATCCCATTAAATTAGTCACAACAATACATTTATCATCAATATTATTTAATGTTTCTAATCTGGTCATTTTAAAATCAGGAGAAATAGCTAGTAACTCACTGGTCATAAAATCATCCATTGGAAAAAAGTAGACATTGTCTACATAGTTTTTTAAAGTTTGATAAAATTTATTGGCTTCATATAAACTATTACAAACAACTAAAGTATTTTCTTTAAAGTTATTAGCAATATAAATACATTTTAATTCATCTGTTAATCCACCAATATTGTTATTACTATAATCATCAAATAATTTATTAAATACCATAATAACCTCCAAAAAGGATACTTAATTGTATCCGTTATATTTATTCATTAAATTTTCAAATGATAAAGAGACAAAATCTTCAATTATATTATAAGTAATATCGATAACTTTATTTAATTTACTTAATTCTGTTGAGCTAAACTTACCTAAAACATAATCAACTTTATCTATATTATTTTTAGATATACCTATTTTTATTCTTTTATATTCATTAGTTTTTAAATTTGCTTCAATATTCTTTAAACCATTATGACCAGCAGATCCACCTTTATATCTTATTTTAAAAGTCCCTATTTCTAAATCCATATCATCATGAATAACTAATATATCTTTAATATCTATTTTAAAGTACTTTATATATTTATTAATTACATCACCTGATAAATTAATATAATTTTGAGGTTTTAAAAATATTACTTTTTCACCATTAATTACTGTTTCTGCATATAATCCATCTAATTTAGATTTATAAGCTAAATTATTTTTATTAATATAATTATCAACTACCATAAATCCAACATTGTGACGAGTATTATTATATTCATTTCCTTTATTTCCCAAACCTACTATTAACTTCATTTTTAATCACCTACTTATGATATTCTCTATACACTTCATTTTTGTTTAGTTTTCGTTCATGAGCAACTTTTTTTATTGCTTCTTTTGAATCTAATCCGTTTTCTATATATAAATTAATGTGATCTAAGATTGACAGATTACTAAAATCATTTACATCTTTATTACCTTCAACAACTATTACAAATTCGCCTTTTAATACGTCTAATTCATTAATTACATCACTTATGGTACCTCTATATATCTCTTCAAATTTCTTTGTTATTTCCCGGGAAATTGAGATATTTCTATTTCCCAATATTTTTGACATATCATTTAAAGTATCTATTAAACGATGAGGTGACTCATAAAATATTAAGGTATATTTATTATTTTTTAATTCTTCTAATTCTTTTCTTCTTTTGCTAGATTTACTATTTAAAAAGCCAAAAAAAGTAAAAGGTTGTGCATCAATATTAGAAGTTATTAAAGCGGATACGAAAGCAGTAGCTCCTGGTATGGATACCACATTATAATTATTATTAATAGCTGCTTTTGCCAAATAATACCCTGGATCACTTATAATAGGTGTTCCTCTATCAGTAACTAATCCTACATCTTGTCCATCATTTAAATATTTTAATAATTTATCTATATTATCTTTTTCATTATATTGATGAGAAGATATTAATTTATTTTTTATATTATAATAACTTAATAATTGATTAGTTACTCTTGTATCCTCTGAAAATATAACTGATACACTCTTTAATACATTAATAGCTCTATAAGTAATATCTTCCATATTACCTATTGGGGTTGCTATTAAATATAAAGTTGGTTTGTTATCATAACTTTTTTGCGACATTTTAATCACCTTCAAAATATTTTTTTATTTGTTCTGTATATTCTCCATTTTCTAAATGGGTATAGATGGGTGGTAATATTTTTAATCCTTTATTACCATTTTTCTTTCCTTCAACTAATAATATATTAGCTTCCATATTTGTTTTAGGATAAATAAATTGAATTTTTTTAGGTTCAATATTATATTTTTTCATACTTTCTAATATATCTAATAATCTTTCTGGACGATGAACAATAGCAACATAACCATTATTTTTAAGTAATTTTTTAGATATTTTAAATATATCATCTAAATTTAATTTAACTTCATGACGAGCTATAGTTTTATAATCAGATTTATTTAAATTAGAATGTTCACTCACTTTAAAAAATGGTGGATTACAAGTTATTACATCAAAAGATTCAGTTTCAAATTTATTATATAATTCATTGATATCAGCATTTATGATATTTATTTGATTTTCTAAATTATTTATTTTAATTGATTTAACCGCTAAATCATAAACATCTTTTTGAATTTCTACACCTGTTATTAAAGCAGAAGTTTTAGTAGATAAAATTAAAGGTATTGGTGCATTACCACAGCCAATATCTAATATTTTTTTAATATTTTTATTTAAGGTTACAAAGTTAGGTAATAACACAGAATCTAAAGAAAAATTAAACATTTGTGTATTTTGAACAATATATTTATCTTTATATCCTAACAAATAATTAGTTACTTCCATCTATCTCAACAATCCCTACATCTTTAATATCAACGCTATATTTTTTATTTAGAATATCGATACTAACAACTTTACCTCTTCCTTTATCAGTATCAACAATATTACCTACTTTAGGTAAATCTTTTTTATATTCTTTATATGTTTCATCTTCGTATTTTAAACAGCATAAAAGTCTTCCACAAACACCATTAATTTTATTTGGATTTAAAGATATATTTTGATTTTTAGCCATATTAATTGATACTGAAGACATATCTGAATTAAATCGTGCACAACAAAGTTGTCTACCGCATAATCCACAGCCACCTATTTCTTTAGCTTTATCCCTAACTCCAACTTGTCTTAACTCAATTCTTGTTTTATAAATATTCGCTAGTTCTTTGGCAAGCTGTCTAAAATCTACTCTATTATCTGATAAAAATCTAAATAATAATTGTGATCTATCAAAAGTGAAATTTGCATCCATAACTTGCATATTAAGTTCCAATTTTTCAATTAATTTTTTACATTTAACTAAAGCTGTTTCAGCATCTCTTAAATTTTTTTTATATTCTAAATAATCTTTTTTAGTAGATATTCTAATTACATCTTTTAATATTGATTTAATTTTATCTTCTTCTATTTCAAAAGGAGGTAAAATAACTTTACCAAACTGTAATCCTCTTTCAGTTTCTACTATTACTGTTACATTTCTTCTTAGATCAAATGTTTTAGGATTAAAATAATATATTTGTTTATTATTATCAAACGCTATTCCTACTACTTTCATCTTACACCACTTTCTAATTCAATTATAATTTTATCCATTAATAAATTTAAATTGGCATTGTATTCTAAATAAGTTCTATGTTCATTTATAATAGTTATTTTATTAACTAAGTTATCCACAGTATTTTTATTAGCTATATCTTCTATTAAATCTAAATAATCATTAAATATTTCAATATTACAATTTATTTTATAATTTAAAACATCTTTATAAAAATAAATCATTATTAATATATATTTACTCATTTCCTGTTTATCATTAAAATAATTAAACCAATAATCATTCATATATAACAATATTTTTTTATGATTATTTTCATAATACTTAATAAATTTTAATAATGCTTCTAGTTTTTCTTTATTACTTTCATCATTAATAAAATTATTATAATCTTCATTATTATCAGTTAATAATTGAGCTATTTTATTAAATGTATTTTTATTTTTTAAATCAACTTGTCCATTTAAAGAAATAATTTGACACCTTGAAATAATAGTATCTAATAATTGATAAATATTATTAGTTATCAAAATAGCTATTATTCCTTCTTGTGGTTCTTCCAAAAACTTTAAAATTGTATTAGCTGAATTAACATTTAACTTTTCTGCTTTATTTATAATATAAACTTTTTTATTTCCCACAATTGATTTTTTATTGAATTCTTCTTGTAATTCAGTTAGTTGTTCTTTTTTAATACCATTACCATCAGGATTAATTATTTTTAATTCAGGAAAGTTATTATCATCAATCATCTTACATTGCATACAATTAATACATTCTTCATAAGGACATAATAATAATTTAGCAAATGTTAAAGCAAAATCAAAACATGCACCATATCCATTTGTTTCAATTAAATAAGCATGCGCAAAATGTTTTTTATTTAAAGTATTTTTTATTATTTGATAAGCAATTGGTTGATTATTTTGATATTGTTCTAACATACTAACACCTTCCTAAAAAACAACAATTAATATAATGATTAATGAAAACAAAGCTGGTAGGCCAAAAATTGTTAATAAAGATACTGTAACTATATTAATTGGTATTATTAAATTTATTGGTGTAACTAATAAATTATATCCATATAATACAAAAGCACTAATAACAATTCTTTTGATTAAATTAAATAATTTTTTTAACATATTCTTCACCAATAAAAATTATGAATTAATATTATTCAGTATGACTAGTTATATTTTTTCTTTCTTGTAACGCTAATTCTAAAGTTAATGCATCAACATAATCCATATCAGCTCCCATAGGTACACCATGAGCTATTTTAGATATTGTTACATTTTTATCTTCTAATATTTTTGAAATATATAGTGCAGTTGTTTCACCTTCAACACTAGGTTTAACAGCAATTATTACTTCTTCAATATTATCATTTTTAATTCTATCTAATAAACTATCTAAGTTTATATCTTCTGGATTAACATCATCTAATGGAGAAATTAAACCATCTAATACATGATACAATCCATTGTATGAACCTATTTTTTCAAATTGAAAAACATTTTTTGGTTCCTCAACAACACATATAATCTTTTTATCTCTTGTATCACTATTACAAATAGGACAAATATCTGTTTCTGATAAATTATTACATTTTTTACATCTTCTAATATTTTTTTTAGAATCTTTTAAAGATTGCGCAAAAAGATCAATTATTTCTTGATCTAGTTCTAACGTACATAATGCCATTCGTTCAGCTGATTTCTCGCCAACGCCTGGAAATTTTTTATAACATTCAATTAAATTGTTAATTGTTTCAGGATATAACATTAGAATAACCCCGGCATTCCTTGAGTGTATTTACCCATTTTCTTTTCAGTTTCTTTATCTATTTTATCCATTAATTCATTAACTGCAACTAACATTAAATCTTCAACCATTTCTACTTCATCTTTAGAAATACTTTCCATATCTATTTTGATAGATTTAATTTTTTTATTTCCCATAGCTTTAACTGTTATAAATGATTTAGTACATTCAAATTCAGTTTCATCTATCTCCTTTTTAGCATTCATCATATCCTTTTGTAATTTTTGAGCTTGTTTCATCATAGCTTGTATATTCATTTTTATTCCTCCTTAATTATACTCTACTATATCTCCAAACAATGATTTCATATCATCTTCTGGTTCGTTATTTAATTTACTTAATATTTCTTCAATTGAATATATTTCATCTTGATATTCAAACTTTTGTTTTTTACTATTAAAATTATCTTTAATAACATTCCATTTATCAATATCAACAGCAACCACTTTATATGGTTTATTAAAAACTTCTTTAATTAAATTTTCAATATTAATTATATTTTCATTAAATAAATTTGATAAATGTTCAGTTTTATAAGTGAATATAGCATATTCATCACTTACTGCTTTTAATTCTCCGTCTAATACCATTGTAGCATAGACATTATATTTTTCATCCATCACATAATCCATAACTCTATTTAAATCATTTTTTAACTCAATAGTATCCTTTTTTGAAAATTTTGAAAGTGTATTATTTACTCTTATGTCAACAAACTTATTAAGTTTTTCTAACAATTCATTATCCACAGATTTTTTGGTTATTTCCCTGGAAATATTTTTATTATCCACAGTATTACTAGTTTCAACCTCTACTTTTATTTCCTGGGTAATTTTTTCTGGTTGTTTTATTTCTTGGGTAATAATATTTGATTCGATACTAGGTTTCTCAATTATTACTTTTTCAATAACTTTTTTTGTTGATATTTGTTTATTAGAATTATTCATCATTTTTATAAAAGCAAGTTCTAAAATCATTTTAGGATTAGAAAACTTTTTCATATCCAATAGTGATTCATTTAGAATACTAATATAATTTAACATATCATCTGTACTAAAATGATTATTTATTTCCTGGTAAATATTTTTATCTTCCAAAGTAGTTGTATTAGCTAAAATAGCATTCCTTAAAAACAAAATTATTTCTTCTGTTATTTTAATTATACTTTTACCTTTGTTACTGTAATCAGTTATTGTATTAATAACCTCAGTTAAATTATTATCAACTACATTTTTCATTAAATTAAACACATTTTCCTGGGAAATAGTACCGTTTACTTCATGAACATCATTTAAAGTGACAGTATCAACAGCATATGATACTACTTGATCTAATATGCCAATGGCATCTCTTAATCCACCATCGCCTAATCTGGCTATTTCCCAAATAGCATCATCTTCTATTTTTATGTTTTCATTATCACAAATATATTTTAATCGATTATAAATATTTTCCACAGGGATTTTTTTTAAATCAAATCTTTGGC
Organism: uncultured Bacilli bacterium; assembly: GCA_944331815.1. The sequence continues at coordinate 1,093 of CALVIQ010000020.1, read as the reverse complement.
ATCTTGATAATATTGTTATTGGAACTTTATGTGGATCAGTCGTAGCTAAAATAAATATAACATGTGATGGTGGCTCTTCTAATGTCTTTAATAATGCATTAAAAGCACCAATCGTTAACATATGAACTTCGTCGATAATATATATCTTATATTTTCCTAATGATGGAACCAAATTAACCTTATTATTTATTTCCCTAATTTCGTCAACCCCATTATTAGATGCAGCATCCATCTCAATAACATCCATGTTTTGTTCGTTACTTTGTGTGCAACAAACACACTTATTACATGGTAAACCTTCTACACTATCTTTACAATTTACTAGTTTAGCAAAGATTTTAGCAATAGAAGTTTTACCACAACCACGAGGGCCAGCAAATAAATAAGCATGACTTATTTTATCGTTTATAACAGCATTTTTTAATGTTCTAATTATTACTTCTTGCCCTGCTACATCATCAAATGTTTTAGGTCGATATTTTCTATATAAAGCTTGATACATATTACTCACCTCGACTTTATAATTATATCATTTTTATTAATAATATTAAATACTTATCTTCTTTTTTTAAAGAATTCTTTTAATATATACGAACATTTGTTTTGTAAAATATTACTTTCAACTTCAATATTATATTTTTTTAATGTATTATCTATACTTTCCACAGCACCATAATATTCATTAGTGGTTCCATATATTACTTTTTTTATTCTAGATTGTATAATGGCTCCACAACACATTAAACATGGTTCAACAGTAACGTATAATGTACAATCTAATAGTCTCCAATTATTTAATTTTTTACATGCTTTATTGATAGCTAGTATTTCAGCGTGTGAAGTTGCCAAATTGCTAGATTCTTTTTTATTAAAAGCACGTGAAATAATTTTACCATCTTTAACGATTACAGCACCTATAGGTACTTCACCAAGTTTAAATGCTTTATCAGCTTCTTTTAAAGCTTCTAACATATATTTTTCCATCATAATCACCTACAAAAAAAAGCACACACATTTAGAGGATCTTATGGCTGCTGTCTTCCGACTCTGACCAGATTCAAACATAAATGTTGTGCATATATAATATACAATA
>CALVIQ010000019.1 GCA_944331815.1 uncultured Bacilli bacterium | reverse complement strand
TAGCTTGACAGCATTGGGTAGCGACTATCGGAAATTAGTCTCTGGAGGAAAAAGCAAAAGCCACCGAAGAAGGAGAAATATCTAATCGTGAGATTAGATGCAGTCAAATTTATTTGACTTTTGTTCTGTTAAAATAATAATACGTGATAGAATGATACAAATAATTTTATTAATTTTAGGTTTAATTTTATTGATTGTATTTTCCAATATATTTGTTGATAGTTCAACAGCTTTAGCAAATAGTTTTAAAATACCTAAAATGGTAGTGGCTTTAACGATAGCATCATTTTGTACATGCGCACCAGAATTAGCGGTTTCATTTTCTAGTTTAGAAAATTATGATGTTTCAATTGCTAATGTAATAGGTAGTTGTATAGCTAATATATTACTTATTATTGGAATAGGTAGTTTAATAAGACCAATTAAAATTGAAACTGCTACAGTAAAAAAAGAAATACCACTTTTAATATTAAGTTCTTTATCATTTTGTTTATCATTTTTAGATGGTAAATTATCAAGAATTGATTCTTTAGTATTGATGTTATTATTTTTATTGTTTTGTTTATATTTGTATAAAATGATTAAAAGATTTAAAAAATTAGAAGAAACAGATATTAAAATTAATAAATTAAAATTATTTGTTTTAACTATATTTTCTTTATTTGTTATAGTAATAGGTAGTGATTTAGTTGTTGATTCAACTCTTTATTTATCTAGTACTTATAATATTGAGCCCAAATTAATTTCGATGATTGTTATTGTAATAGGTACATCTTTACCAGAATTAATGATTACTATTACATCAGCTAAAAAAGGGGAGTTTGATATGACAGTAGGGAATATTATAGGATCAAATATATTTAACATTTGTATAGTTTTAGGACTTCCTATATTAATGTTTGGTAATGTAATTTCTAATTCATTTAATTATGTTGATTTATTTATGTTGGTGTTATCTCCTTTATTGTTTTATATATTTTGTAAAAGCAAAATGACTATTTCAAGGTTAGAAGGAGCAATGATGGTTTTTGTTTTTCTTCTTTATTATAGTTATTCAACATATTTAATATTTTTTTAATAAAACTATGTCAATAATTTTTGATTAATTCCTAAAAATAAATTAAAAAAATTTTTTGATTAGTTCCTTTTTCTTTTAAAAATTTATTATTTGCCAGCTCGCTCGATTTTACGCATTTACAAATGCATAAAATCGAGCGGGCGGGCAATCGTTTTTTAGTAAGCAAAAGAAAAGGAAAAAAATGAAAAAATTTGTAGTATTATTTTAATTGAATTTTTAAATTAATAATGTTATGATGTTGTTAGCAAAGGAGCTAATTCTTTTGAATTATAGCTACATAAATTAGTTGCAAATTCTTTTACTTCTAATTCATGATCTTTGCATAATTTAGTGAAATTCAAATTTGAATAAGAAATAGGTACATTATCAATACAAATAACCTTGTACCTTTTTTCTTTATATTCAACAATAATACCAATTTTATGACTTATATAAACATTAACTTTAACATTAGGTAAAATATTGTTGTTAACTATTTGAAATCTTTTGTTGTTTATAGTAAAAGTTCCAGCACTATCTATAACTCTAGTTAATTTATTTGATAACAAAATATCTAAATCTATATATGATGGAATAGGCACAAATTTACTATTTTTATTTTCAGGCTCAATTGCAAATTTTTTGTTATATTTTTCTATATATTTAGGTAAAAATTTATTAGCTTCTTCAATGGTTGTAATACGATTTATTTTAAATTCAGTAACTAATCTATCTTGTAAAGTTTCCCAAAGTCTTTCAATTCTACCTTTAGCTTGTGAAGTAGATGCAGCAATTAATTCGATTCCTAGGAAATCCATAATTCTATGAAATTGTGTTGTAGGTTTAAGTTTACCTTTTAGTTCTTCTTCAACCGTTACTTTTTGATAAGAAGTGGGAAAAAACACAGAATATTTATCAGAATATATTGCAACAGGGGAGCCATATTTTTTAAGCATTTGTCTCGTTATTTCTAAATATCCCATAAGACATTCGTTTTCACACATATAAAGACCAAGTATTTTTCCAGTTGCATCATCAATATAACCGTGAAGAGAGTACTTTTTTCCAATATTGAACCAATCGAATGGAGTCCCATCAGTTTGTACTAGTAATCCCTCTGACTCTTTTCTTTTTCTTCTTCTATGAGTCTTTTTTCTTTTATGTGCTTTTTTTGAAGTAATATTATTGTTGCTTAAAATATTATATAAAGCAGAGTAAGAAATTTTAATATTTTCCCTTTCTTCTAATAAATCTCTAAAATGACTAAAATTGGTGTTTGAATAATCATCGGATAATTTTAATTGAATAATCTTTTCTTTTAATTCATTAGATAAAGTATGAACAGGTTTATGATTTTTGTTTTTATGTTTTATTCCTTCTGGTCCTTCATCTTTAAATCTTTTAATAATTTTTCTAATTTGTCTATCTGATAGTTTTAATATCTTAGCTGCTTCTTTTTGCGTTCTTATTCCATCGGTTACAGATTGAATAACAGTAATTCTTTTTAATTCGTTCATTGTAAACATCCCTTTCAAAATTTATCATTCCTTTCATCTACATTTTGTTGTAGAAATTTAGGAATTATTCATAAATAAACTTATAATAGGAATTTATCATAAATTTAAGACAAGTTTCAAACTTACTCATTTACTAATCTACATTATACGTGATATAATAATTTATATAAAGGAGATTCGATTTTATGACGACTATTTATCTAATAAGGCATTCAAAACCACTAAAAACTAATAATACTTTTAATATTGATAACTTACAAATACAAAATGAAAAGCAATCTCTTTCAATAGAAGGAGAACAAATAGCACAAGATAAATTAAATAATATAGAATTTGATAATATTGATATTATATTTTCTTCTAGCTATGTAAGAACAATACAAACTGCAAAATATTTAGCAGAGAAAAATAATTTGGAGATA
>CALVIQ010000018.1 GCA_944331815.1 uncultured Bacilli bacterium | reverse complement strand
TATTGTATAATCAAAATCTTTTTTAGCGACAGCATATTTTATAAATAGTAGCAGATTATAATCAATTTCATCATCAGTATTTTCATTAATAACTGAAAAAGTTTGATTATCATTTCTTTTTAAATTTAATTCTAATCTACTAAAATCTCTACCTTTATAAAATAAAGTTAATTTATTAAAATTATTTTTAGATTCTTTTAACTTAATAATTCCAGATACATCGGCATTTAATCCAACACTACCCATAGTTTCATCTCTTTTATTTAAATGATGAGTAACGAGTAGGGTGATATTATATTTTTTACACAAGTCTTTTAATTTTCTAAATACAACATCATTTACTTCCTGATAATTATTTAAATCATAACTTGTATCAAATTTAATATCTTTGAACATATCCATTATTATAACTAAAGTTTCTTGATCAAAGGTTAATTCATAAATATCTCTGTCAATATCTCTAATATCAAAATCTGGAATATCATCTATATCTATAATGCGTAGCTTATTTACATTAGGTTTCAAATACATCAACTTAAATCGGTCGTTTAATTGATTTATATCGCCCTCTGTGGTAATATATAAGGCATGAGAGGGATTTACTTTAAATCCTAAAAAATCTTCTCCAGTAGTAAGAGAGAAGGCAAGTTGCTGAGCAAACATTGACTTGCCAACCTTAGGATGAGATACAAGTAGATAAACTCCATTTGATATCATTAGATTTTCGACGATGATATCTTTTTTTATGCTTTTATTTATTTCGTTAATTTGTTTCATACTGGTTCTCCTTTCTTACATATTTTTGATTAATTTTTTACTAGAAACTCTAGATTCTAAATAAGGTATATCTATATCAAAAAATGCTACAACTTCTTTAGTTGGTACGACAGACTTTGGTATGTGATAACCTTGTTTTTCTAATTTATCTTTTATTTTCTTTTTAGCTTTTAGTGCAGAATTCCTACCTAGATGTCCTAACTTCATAATATCTTCTAGGGTGCACCATTGCTTAGCTATTAATTTTAATGTTTCTTCTGCAGACATATTATTTTCCTCCCTTCGTATTAATTTTTTTGTGGTGATACAAAAACGTAATATGTATCATCTAATGAATTATAGATAATATATTTTTTCTTTCTTAATTCTCTAAATGCTAAAGCAACATCTTTCCTACTATCATTACTAAGAGAGTAGAGGTCAGTATTTTCAAGTTCATCATTAGTTCTAACTAATAAAGAATTAAGCATACCAGTTGCTCCGATAGATAAATCTTTAGGAATTATAAACTCTTCAATATTATCTTTCTTAAATAATCTCATATTCTTTACCTCCTTTCTTGTTAATGTCCGATATTAAGGACAATTTAAATATAACACTGTCCGAAAATATTGTCAACATAATTTGACCGAAAAATTAGACATTTGAATAAAAATGTGGTAAAATTAAATTGTTGAGAGACAAAAGGGGAGAAAGAAGTGTTATTATGAACTCAGAAGAACTTAAAATTTTAATTGAATCAGCAAGAGAAGCAAAAGGTATTTCACAAAGAGAACTTGCTAAATCAACAGGTATTAGTAGAAGTACTTTAAATGATTTAATTAATGGTAAAATAAAAAAAGTAGACATCGATGATCTACGTAAAATTGCTGAAACTTTAGATATGTCATTGCAGAAACTATTAAAGGTTGCAGGATATGATGAAATGCTTTTCTATTTTTCTAAAGATAAATATGCAAATAAATCTAGTAAGGATTTAAAAGAATTAATTGAACAATATAAAAAATCAGAATTAGAATTACTAGATTTTGATAATGAAAAAAGAAAAAAAGTAAGTAATGCAAGACAAAAATTATTTTACACTATGGAACACTTAAAAATAATGAAAGATAATAAAGATAGTTTATATACAATAGATAAAGCAATAGAAGATATAAAATATGCTTTTGATGAATTAGAAGTAGTAGAACATAAATATGATTATAGTAAATTACCAAAGAAAAACTAAAGGAGATGAATATAATGGATATAATTAAATTCAATTTAGATGATCTTAAAAATCAAAATACTGGTTTTTCTTACTACATATTAGGAAGAAGTTATGATTTAGAAGAAAATGGTGCTATTCAAGATTATACTAAAGCATTAGAATATTATTTAAAAGGTTTAAATGTTGATTATCCATTATGTATTTATTCTTTAGGTATTTCTTACGAACTAGGATTAGGAGAAATATTATCAATAGATAAAAATAAATCAAAAGAACTTCTAGATAATGCATATCCTAAGATTATTGAATTAATAAAGAATCCTGACATTTCTGATAAAGAAAGAATTTATGCTAAATTTGTAATAGGTGCTTATTATTATTTTGGACTTGGTAATATAGAAAAAGATTATAATAAAGCTTTTGAAATTATTAAAGAATGCGCTGATAAAGGTCATATTGGTGCAATTTATGATTTGGGTGCAAATTTTTACTATAATGGAAATGGAACTGATATTAATTATGAATTAGCAAATTATTATTTGAATATTGCTCAAGAAAATGGTTTAAAAAGAGCAATAGATTTATACAAATCGAGAAGTAAAATCAAGTAAAGATGGAGGTCAAATAATGACTAAAATAGATTTAAATAATCTTGATATTAGAATTTGTAATAGTAACGACGTTAAAGATATTTATAATATTCAAGAAATAGTAATTAATAATTTTAAAGATGAAGAAAAAGGTTATTTTTTGCCATTTACAGAAGAATGGTATTTAAGAATTGTGAATAATCCTGATAAAGATGGTGAAATATATGGTGCATTTTATGAAAATAAAATGATTGCATGGATATTTTTATCAGTATCAACACGAATGGAACAAATTAAAAGCTTTATTCCAGATATTAACGGGAAATGTGCTGATATTGATGGAGTTATAGTTTTACCTGAATATAGAGGGAATGGATTACAAAAAATACTTGTTAATTATTTAGAAAAAAAAGCAAAAGAAAAAGGAATTGATAATGTTGTTGCAGAAGTAACTTTTGAAAATGATTATAGTTTGAAAAATTTAGAAGATTTAGGTTATGAAATAAAGACTTGGTATAAAAAAGATGAAAATATAAAAAGACATATTTTGTTAAAAAAACTAAACACAACTTTTATTGATAAGAATAATATCTTAAAAGTAGTTGATAATTTGATTTTAATGTACAAAAGAGGAGAATTAGGTGGAGAAGTAATGCCAGAGGATGCTAATCCACATTTTGAAAAATCTTCTTTGGAAAACTATTTATATTTTACTTTGCCAATGGCATTAAATTATCAAAGAAATTCATATACACTTTGGGAAAGTGCATTAAAAACCTATAATGATGAAGAAACAAAATTTGTATTTAATCCTAAAGTTTGCTTAGAAAAAACTTTTGAGGAAGTACAATATGCATTAACTAAATACAAAGTTGCTTTACAAAAACAAAAACAAACTGAGATTTGGTTATCGCTTTGCAATACTTTCGTAGAATTATTTGATGGCGATATAAGAAAATTATTCAATAATTTGGATAATGATGTAGATAAAATTAGAAATTATATTCAAAAAGAAAATAAAAAGAAATTTCCATACTTATCTGGAACCAAAATTTGTAATTATTGGATGTATGTAATTTATCAGTATACTGATAGAAAATATACAAATATAGAAAATTTAACTGTTGCACCAGATACTCATGTATGTAAGGCAACTCATAAATTAGGATTGATTAATGATGAGGAATTTAATTCTAGTAATGTTCAGCAAATCGTTATAGATAGATGGCAAGAATTATTTAGAAATACAAAATATAAGCCAATTGATATTCATACACCACTTTGGTTATGGAGTAGAAATGGTTTTAAGGAGGTAAAATAGTGAAAGTAATAATAGGAACAAAAAATCCAGGAAAAATAGAAGGAGCAACAGAGGCATTTAAAAATTATTTTGATGATTTTATTATTGATGGTATTCCAGTTTCATCAGATGTTAGTGAAGAACCAGTAAATAATGAAATATATGAGGGTGCTAGAAATCGTGTTAATAATTTAATGCAATATGCTTTAGAAAATGGCATAGATGCTGAATATTTTCTAGGTGTAGAATCTGGGATAACTAATTTGTTAGGTAAATGGGTTATTATTAATATTGCTGTTATTAAAGATAAAAATGGTTATGAAAGTTGGGGGACAAGCCCTGCTTTTCCTGTACCAGACAAATATGTAGAGGAAATAATTTCGACTGATTTAGGTAAAGTTATGGATAAAATATTTGAACAAAATGATCTTAGAAGTGGCAAGGGTGGAATAAATTTTGTAACTAGCGGTGTTATAAGTAGGATAGATTTAACAAGGGATGCTTTTATAATGGCTCTGACTCAACATACTAATGAAGTTTGGAATGATAAAGAATTGCAAAACAAGAAAGGATTATAAATATGAAAATTATAACTGTTTGTGGTAGTTTAAAATTTTATAAGGAAATGATGGATATTACAGAAAAAATGGAATTACAAGGTAATTGCATGTTAGTACCAATCTATAATCCTTCAAAATCAAGTAAAGATGACTTTACCGAAGAAGAAGCATTAATGTTAGATAAAATGCATAAGGAAAGAATAAAATTATCAGATGCTATTTTAGTTGTAAATGTTAATAATTACATAGGAAGTAGTACTAAAAGTGAAATTGAGTTTGCTAAGTCATTAAATAAAGAAATTATCTATTATACCGATATAGTTGATAATAATAAAATGACACGATGACACCATAAATGAAAGTGGGGTACTCACAATCAATGTGTCATAGTGTCATAAATAATGTTAAAAAAAGAAGAATCTATGATATAATTATAGATGTAAAGAGAAGCGCTAGTACAGGCTTATTTATAGGTTTTTGTATTGGCGTTTTTTAGTAGTAAGGAAGTGAAAAAAATGAATTTAAATTTAGAAAATGGATATACAGTTACTTTACCTTTAAAAAGAAAGCATAATATATATTATGGGCCAAATAAAATAGGTAAAACCCAGATATCTCGATCGATGAAAAAATATTATGAAGAATTAAATGAAAAAGTTCTTTTGTTTAATGAAAATATTTTAAGTGATATGATTATTCAAAGTAGTGAAGATATTAATTCTTTTGAAGTAATGCCTATGGCACAAGAGTATAATAAATATTATAATAATATGCAAAAAAGTAAAGAAAAATTATCAATGAAAAATAGTTTAAAGGATTTATGCTTAGTTAATACAAAAAAGGCATTTCAAGGGTTTGAAAAAATAAGTGAGTATATTAATGATGATAATACTTATTCTTATAATGGTGATGATTTATCACCAGTTTATAGTCAAGATGATATCAAGGATATGTATAAGCCAAAAAAGGTAAATATGAATATTTTTGAAATAATTGATAATCTGAAAAAAGATAATATCAAAATAATACCAGATAATGTTAAGAAAATTGTTGAGTATGATATATATAGCATTCAATTGAAAATAAATCAAGACCCAGATAAATACAAGAATTGTCCTGTTTGTTTTTCACCTATTTGTCAAGAAAATTTAGATAAGATAAGGGAAAGCATTGAAAATGGTTCAATCGAAAAAGAATTGCAATTATCAATATTATTCTATTTAGATAATAAAAGTGATATTTTAAGGAATAAAATGTCTGAGATATTATTGTGTGAATCATATGAATCCTTTGAAAAAGATTTTAAGTTAGATGTTGAAAAATCTATTATTTCTTATTTAAGTAATCATTATGATAAAAAGGATGTTATAAATTATAAAGAAAATAAAACAAAAGTTGAAGAAATATTAAATAAAACAAAGGATTTTAAAATAACTGAAAATGTTGAATTAAGTAATTATATAAAAAATAAATTAAAGAATCATACGGTTTATAAAAATACAGATATAGAAATAAAAATTAGTGATGGAAAGTTAAAAGTTTTAAATAGTCAAGTTGAATATGATAAAATGTCTAAATCGGAACAAAATTATTTCAAATTTCTTTATTTTGATATTTTAGTTCATCAAAAGATTTTAGAAGGGAATTTGCATATAATTATTGATGATCCATTTGATAGTTATGATGATATTTATGTACAAGATTCAATAGCAATAATAACAAAATTAATAAATGAACATATTGAAGATATTGATACAATTGATATTTTTTCTCATAGTATGTATATTCTTGATTTATATGATTCATTGAAAAAAATATATAATAAGTTTAATATTTACTGGATGGATCAAATTGGGTTAGCAAAAGAAATAAATATATTTGAAGATGGCTATGATTTATTTAAAAAAATAGATATAAATCCTTACGATTATGGAATTATATTGAAGATTAGCGATAAAATGGTTGATAAATATTCATTAATTGCATTTGCTGCACTTTTAAGAAATGAAATAAATGTTGAGCGTTGGTTATTTAAAAATAACAGCAATAGTGAACTTTCTGATGTAAAAAATAAAGTAGAAGAACTATATAATAAAATATCAGAATCAATCGGTCATGTTAGGGAGGAAATATCAATAATTGAATTGAATAATATTATTAATGAAATATTTTATTTTGGTTTAAACGATAATGAAATACAGAATGTGTCATCTTTATTTGATGATATTTCAAATGATTATGTTGATATAGATATAAAAGCAAAAACTGGTTCTGGAAATATTGTATCAGTTCCTAAAAATGATATTTGTTATATATTAATTTATAAAATATTATTTGGTTTGAAAATTAGAAGATTATTAGAAAAGAAGGTTTATGATATTGTACAAGAAGACTATACTGAAGTAGGGGATTTAATTGAAAAAATACCAAATACTCCATTGTATGATTATTATAATTTATATAAATACATAATTAATTCGTTTAATCATTCTTCATCAAGAGTTGTTCCACCAATTTTTGTGTATAGTTTCAAATCATTACGAGAAATGTATGAAGAATTACAAGCATTGTAGAATTCTAGATACCAAAACTAGATACTAAACATCAAAAATAAAGTTATTTATATAAACTTTGATAAATTATGATAAAAGAAAAAGCCTTATTTTGTAAGACTTTAATCAATTAATAAATTGTTACGAACTGATAATAATATTTCCCCCTGAAG
>CALVIQ010000017.1 GCA_944331815.1 uncultured Bacilli bacterium | reverse complement strand
TAGCTTGACAGCATTGGGTAGCGACTATCGGAAATTAGTCTCTGGAGGAAAAAGCAAAAGCCACCGAAGAAGGAGAAATATCTAATCGTGAGATTAGATGCAGTCAAATTTATTTGACTTTTGTTCTTTAAAAAAAATTAAGATTTTTTATATCTTAATTTAAAAATTACTAATATTAATAGTATAAATGATATTGGTATGATAACAAGTAAATTATTAATAATAAATTCAATTAAGGAAAATGATAAACTACCATCATATATAATTGGAATGGTTGTTATTATTTCATTATCTAATTTTATATTTAAAGTTCCTATTTGTCCTTTATCTGTAAAATAATTTATTTCATTTAAACCATTATAATCAAATAGAAAATCATCTTTTGTAATATTTTTATTTAAATATTTAGAAATTGTTTCATTAGCTTTTATTTCTAGTTTATCTTCTTTACTATTTTTAGTGTTTAAGGTTAATAATATATCGTTTTTATTTATAATATCTAAATAATGATAATTATTTGTATAATAATCATATATCATATTAGCATCCATTATATGTAATGGGTAATTACTTGTTCCATCAGCATTTGTTGTTATTAACATATATTCTACACCACCATAATTTGCTATTGATGATAAACAATACCCAGCTAAAGAAGTATAACCAGTTTTTGTTCCATATATATATTTATTTTCTAAATCGTATCTATTTAAATAATTAGAATAAACACTTTTAAAAGTTAAAGAATTATCGCTTGTAGTATATGTATTAGTTGTATATATTTCTTTAAATATTTCATTTTGTAAAGCGTATTTTAAAATAATACTTATTTCTCTTACCGTTGAATAATGATTGTTAGTATCTAGTCCTGATGTGTTAGCAAAATGGGTATTAGTTAACCCTAATTCTGTAGCTTTTTTATTCATTAAATCAACAAAGTTTTCTTCACTACCAGCTATATAATAGGCTACCGTTTTTGTAGCATCAGCTCCTGATGGAAGTAAAATTCCATATAATAAATCTTTATATGTTACTCTTTGACCTAATTTAAATCCTGCCACAGAAGCGTTAGCTTCAATTAATCCATCTAAAGCTTCATAAGGAATAGTAACATATTCATTCATGTTATCAATATTTTCGATTGCTACTATGGTAGTCATTATTTTAGTTAAACTAGCTATATAAGTTCTAGCATCAGCATCTTTTTCATATAAAACCATATCTTCATTCATGTTGTATAAAATTGCGTGTTCAGAATTTATTTCTAAAGCATTAATATTAATTGGTATTAACAAAAATAAAAAAATTATTAAGTATTTCATAATTCCTCCACATATACATCTTTAATTATATTGTATTTTATTTTTAATTTATTTAATTCATCTTTAGTTATTTTAACAATATAATAAGGATTTTCATTAAAATTCTTTTCAATTATAATACTATTATTTAATTGATATTCAATTTGTTTAATATTGTTATATTCAATATCAACTTTAATTAGATAACCTTTATTATATTTTTTTATAATTATAGCTTCTTTAGTAGCATTAGAATAAGCTCTTATTAAGCCTCCAGCACCTAATTTAATACCTCCAAAATATCTTACAACAATACATAATACATGATTTAAATTTTCTTTTTTTAAAACATTTAAAATAGGAAGTCCTGCTGTACCTGATGGTTCACCATTGTCATTAGCTTTTTCAAAATTATCTAAGATATAAGCATAACAATAATGGGTAGCATCTTTATATTTTTTTTTAACTTCTTCTATTTTTTTGCTTATTTCATCTATATTATCAATGTGATAAGTTAAAGCAATAAATTTAGATTTATTAATAATAATTGTATTTATATTATCTACTACTGAAATCATTTAATCACCATATTTAATTATATCTTATTATTTAAAATAAGTCTAGAATGTGATAAAATAGTAAATATGAAAAAGTTTAAAAAAATTTATATTGAAATAACTAATATTTGTAATTTAAATTGTTCTTTTTGTTCTAAGGATAATAGAAAAAAACAAGAGATGAGTTTAGATGATTTCGAACATATTTTAAAACAAATAAATGATTATACTGATTATTTGTATTTACACGTTAAAGGTGAACCATTAATTCATTCTAAAATAGAAGATATTTTAAATTTATGTTTCAAATATAATAAACAAGTTAATATTACAACTAATGGAACTTTATTAAGTAAAAAATACAAATTATTAGATAAAGTTAGACAAATTAATATTTCACTACATAGTTTAAGTGAAGATAAACTTTTAGATGTTTTAAAATGTGGTGATTATTTAAGTAGTAAAGGAGTACAAATAGTTTACAGATTCTGGACAAATGATAATTTATTGAAGCAAGTTTTAAAATATTATGATTATAAAGATGAAGTAACTAATAATTTTAAATTAAAAAATAATATTTATTTAAATAGAGATAAAGAATTTACTTGGCCAAGTTTAAATAACAAATTTATATCTGATAGAGGAACTTGTTATGGTTTAAAAACTCATTTGGGTATATTAGTTGATGGAACCGTAGTTCCTTGTTGTTTAGATACAGGTGTAATTAATTTAGGTAATATATTAAAAGAAGAATTTGGTGATATTTTAAATAAAGAAAGAACTAAAAATATTATAACTAATTTTAACAATAATAAATTAATAGAAGAGTTATGTCAAAAATGTGATTTTAGGAAGTGATAGAATGATTAAAGAAAAATTATCTTTAGTACCTCAAAAACCCGGGTGCTATTTAATGAAAAATAAAGATAATAATATTATTTATGTTGGTAAAGCTAAGAAATTAAAAAATAGATTAAGCTCTTATTTTAGAGGTACACATTTTGGTAAGACTGCTAAATTAGTAAGTGAAATAAAAGATTTTGATTATGTTGTTGTTAATAGTGAAATGGAAGCTTTAATTTTAGAAAACAATTTAATTAAACAATATAATCCTAAATATAATATATTATTGCGCGATGACAAAAGTTATCCTTATATTGAATTAACTGATGAAAAAGTACCTAGGTTATCAATTGTAAGAACAATTAATAGAAAGAAAAATACTAATCATTTATATGGCCCTTATCCTAATGTTACTGCAGCTAGAAATACCGTTAATTTATTAAATAGAATTTATCCTTTAAGAAAATGTACTACTTATAATAAGAAACCTTGTTTATATTATCACATTAACCAATGTTTAGGTTATTGTACCAACAATGTTGATATCAATAAAATAAATGAAATGAAAAATGAAATAGTTAAATTTTTAAAAGGTGATCATAGTATTGTATCTAATAAAATTAAAGAAGAAATGTTAAAAGAAAGTGAATTAATGCATTATGAAAAAGCTAAAGAATTAAAAGAACTATTAGATTATATTGAACTGGTTTTAACTAAACAACAAGTTGAAATGGGTGACAATGTTGATCGAGATGTCTTTGGATATTATACTGATAAAGGATATTTATCAATTGAAGTATTTTTTATAAGAGGATCAAAATTAATAGGTAAACATTCTAAAATATTTCCTTTAATTGATGAAGTAGATGATACATTAAATAGCTATATATCTAAATTTTATGATAAAGATATTATTAAACCTAAAGAAATATTAGTAACCGATAATATTGATATTAACTTATTAAGTGAATATTTAAATATTAAAGTTTTTAATCCAATAAAAGGTGATAAGAAAAAAATAGTTGATATGGCATGTAATAATGCAAAAATATTATTAAATGAAAAATTTGAATTAATCAAAAAAGACGAAGAAAAAACAAGTATTGCTAATGAAGAATTAAAAAATATTTTGAAATTAGATAAACTAGATCGCATTGAAATATTTGATAATTCTAATTTGTTTGGTAATTTTAATGTATCTGGGATGGTTGTTTATATTGATGGAAAAGAAGCTAAAAATGAATATCGTAAATATAAAATAACTGTTGATAAAAATGATGATTATGGTACAATGAGAGAAGTTATATATAGAAGATACTTTAGAGTATTAAAAGATAATTTAGATAAACCAGATTTAATAATTGTTGATGGTGGAATAGGGCAAATGCATATTGCACGAGAAATATTAAGTCAATTAAATTTAGATATTATGGTTATAGGATTAAAAAAAGATGATAAACATACTACTAGTAAGTTATTAGCTTTTGATCCAATAGTTGAAATAGACATTGATAAAAAATCAAATTTATTTCATTATTTAGAGAGAATGCAAGATGAAGTTCACAATTACACAATTAATTATCACAAACAATTAAGAAGTAAAGGAAGTTTAGAAAGCGTATTAAGTAATATTGAAGGAATAGGGGAAAAAAGAAGAACTTTATTACTAAAAAAATATAAAAGTTTAACTAAATTAAAAGAATTAAGTGTAGAAGAATTAGAAAGTATTTTACCAAAAGATGTTGCTTTTAATTTACATGAATATTTAAAAGAGTTATAATAATGGTATGTCCACGTAGTTCAATGGATAGAATATTCCTCTCCGAAGGGAAAGATTATAGGTTCAATTCCTAACGTGGACGCCATTTATTAATTAGACCTTATTTATAAGGTTTTTATTTGAATATATTTGTAACTTATTGACTACCGAACCAAATTATTGTATAATTACATAAGGTGATATCAATGAATAAAATTATAGACGAAAAAAGAATTATGGAATTAGAGTATAATTTGATATGTGAATTTATAAAATTAAGAAATGACTTAGGAATTAGTCAACAACAAATGGCTAATGTTTCTGGTGTCGTAAGAGAAATGATAGCAGTTATTGAAAATAGAAAAAAACATCCACAAATAAATACACTAATTAAAATATTAGAACCATTTGGTTATACTTTATCAATTACAAAAATAAGGGATGAGAAAAATGGAAAATAAATTAGCGCTTTTCGAAGAAAAAGAAATTAGAAAAACTTGGCAAAATAATAAATGGTACTTTAGTATAGAAGATGTTGTATACGCACTTACTGATTCTAAAGACCCAAA
>CALVIQ010000016.1 GCA_944331815.1 uncultured Bacilli bacterium | reverse complement strand
CTCTCTTTCTTATATTTTTACATAATAAAAGATACTTTTATCAAGTACCTTAAACTCTTGTATTTACTTACCAAAATAGCCATTTCTTCTATTTTTGGATTTAACCGATACCTCCATGACCTGGATCTATATATATAACTTTCCCTAATAAAGGTAAATTTAAAGCATTAATAATTCCAACAGTATATAAACTTATTAAAAATAATAATAAACAAAATATCTTATTTTTCATATATTTCACCTATTTAAATATATGAAAAAAAGTAGATAAATCTACTAATTATTAATACCATGATGTACTGTTGGACTTGTTATATCTAATGAAGCAAATACATAACCATGGGATAATCCATATTTAATTATTTGTTCTACTGCTTTAACGCTTCCATAATTAGTATCATGTTGTAATACTACATTATTTCCTTTTCTTAAGCTCTTTATAACATTATTAGCAATTTTATTTGTATCCTTTGTAACTGTGTCACCAGCTGATACATTCCAATCAAAATACTTATAACCTTTTAATTCGACTTCTTTAGATAATCTAGTCATTATTCCTTTATTGAATCTGCTTACAGTATTAGAACTACCACCAGCAAATCTTAAAATTTGACTATACTCTCCAGTTATTCTTTTAATTCTATTATTAACTTTATCTACATCTTTAAAAAATGCTTCTTCACTTTTATATATTTCATTATATTTATGACTATAACTATGAATACCAATACTATGACCTTCTCGATAAGCTCTTTTAATTGTCGAATCACTTCCATTACTAGTTACAAAAAATGTAGCCTTTACATTATATTTTTTTAATGTATCTAATAAAGTATTGGTATAACTACTTGGGCCATCATCAAAAGTTAAATAAATAACTTTATTTCCTACTGGAATATCAGGATTTTTATTATATACATAAACTGTTCTAGTAATTTTTGTTGTATTATTTAAATCATCAAATACTGAATATGTTATAGTATATTTTCCTTCTTTATTGCTATCAACACTACCACTTATCTTCACTCTATTAGTTATATCACCCAAACAATTATCAGTAGCAGTATAACCAAATTCATTATACTTTTCACCTACTTTTAAATAAATAACACTAGAACCTTTTAATTTTATTGTTGGCTTTTTATCATCTTTATACTCTATCGGTATTTCTAAAATAGTTTCATTATTTGAACTATCACTAACTTTCAAAACATATTTTTTACCAATTATTTCTTTAGTTACTTTGTCAGTTATATCATTATCATAATTATCCACAGCTTTATATGTAATATCACCGTTTTTATTTGGGCAAGACTCAATTACATCTTTATCCACAGTAATAACTGGAGGTTCATCATCATAAACTTTTATTTCTTTTTCTATTTTTTTATTTTTAAATAATATTTTTGATTCATATTTAATTTTATAATTACCAATTACATTAGTATCAACATTACCTTCTATATTAACTGGTAATTTGAACAAGCAAAAACCAAATATATCTTCTAAACAGCTTGATACATCTTCATTATGACTATCAAATACTTTAACATTATCACTATCCACAGTTATATTAATTTTTAAAGTAAATAAATAAAATAAAATAATAAAACTTATAGCACCTATAATAACTACTTTTTTCATAATATACCTCAAGTAACTATTTTACCATAAATAAATTTTATTTAAAGTTATTTTGTCAAATATTAAAAAATTAGACACTTTTGTGTCTAAAATAAATTCCACGGATAATAATTAGGTAATGGTTCTTCAAAAACTAATTCTTCCTTTGTTATTGGATGATAAAATGTTAATTTATTAGCAAATAAACAAACAGGTATTTTTTTTACTTCTATCTTATTATATTTATTATCACCTACTAATGGATGATTATGATATGAAAACTGAACTCTTATTTGATGTGATCTTCCTGTTTTTAAATTAATTTTGACTAATGAATAATTATTAACATATTTTATTAATTCATATTCTAAAATTGATTCTTTTCCATTTTTATCTACTTTAGTTATATTTGTTTTTTTATCTTTTAATAAATTATCTTTATAGATACCTTTATCAACTTTACCAATAACTATAGCGTGATATTCTTTTTTTAACTTATTCAATCTTATTTGTTCACTTAATCTTGAGGCTGCTTTACTAGTTTTAGCAAATACCATAACACCACTTACAGGTCTATCTAATCTATGAACTAATCCTAAATAAACATTCCCAGGTTTATTATATTTTTCTTTTAAATACTTTTTTAACATATTTAATAAATCTTCATCTTTAGATTCATCTTCACAAACTGGAACATTAACTGGTTTTACAACTACTAATAAATGATTATCTTCATATAGTATCTTCATTTTCCCATCTTCCATATATACCACAAGGTAAAACTAAATTATTATCTTTGATAGGTAAACCAATTTCTCCAGCGGTAACTTTTCCTTTATATTTACTTTCTAAAGTAGTTTTTAAAATATTATATAAAACTGTACTTGATATGCCAGTTGTATAAGCATTAATTAAGAAAAATAATGGTTCGTCACTTAATATTTTTAAACATTCATTGATTAAGTTATATAAATTGTCTTCAAATTTCCACATTTCACCATTAGGGCCTCTTCCATAACTTGGAGGATCCATAATAATTACATCATATTTATTTCCCCTTCTAAATTCTCTTTGTACAAATTTTAAGCAATCATCTACAATAAATCTTATTTTATTATTTTCTAATCCACATAATTTCATATTTTCTTTTGCCCATTCAACCATACCTTTAGATGCATCAACATGAACAACATCAGCTCCTGCATAACTTGCTGCCATAGTTGCACCACCTGTATAAGCAAATAAATTTAAAACTTTAATTTTTCTTTTACTATTTTTTATTTTATTAATTGAAAAATCCCAATTAGCTGCTTGTTCAGGAAATAAACCAGTATGTTTAAAATTAGTAGGGCTTACTTTAAACTTTAGATCTTTATATTTTATTATCCAATGATCAGGTAATTGTTTTTTATATTCCCAATAACCTCCACCTTTATTAGAACGATGATAAAAAGCATTTATATTATTCCATAAATTACTATTTTTAATAGGCCACATTGCTTGAGGATCAGGTCTTCTTAAAATTACATTTCCCCATCTTTCTAATTTTTCTCCATTACCAGCACTTAAACACTCATAATCAGTCCATTCATTACTTAACAACATAAAATCACCTTTATTAATTATATCATAAATAAAAGGGAATTTTAAATCCCCTAATATAGATATTATTAAAATTTCCAGGTTCGATAATCACTTAATTTAAAATTATCATTATAATTCATTTTCACATTAAATTCTTTAATATATTTTTCAATTTCTTCTTTTGAAATATATGATTCCTCAACTGCCATATTATTAGAAAAAATAATTTCTTTTACACCACTTATAAAAGGCATTCTATCATATATGTATACAATATCAGCCATGTAAGAAATATTATTATCATATTGCTGTGCTTTTTTTAATGAGTAATTTTCTTCAATTTTTTCGATTAAAATAGAACAATCACCGCCATCCCAATAATCATCTTTGTAATTTTTAAGACGTAATACTGGAAAATTACTTTCTAATTGCTTATATTCTAATTCAATTACGGCATAATAATTTGTGTTATTTAATTTTATTTTTTTTAATATTTTCATTTTATCTCCTAATTATTAATTCATTTTATCTAAAAAAATTTAAAAGTCAATTCAATATTTAAAATTTGCAGATATAAAATCACCTTTATTAATTATATCATAAATTAAATTTATTTTGAGAATTATATTTGCAATAGAAAATATATAATGTATAATATAATTAGAAAGTTGGGATAAAATGAAAAAGAACTCGGGAGTATTTTTTTTAATTTTACTTATATTAATTTATACTTTACCACTAATTTTTAATTATGTAGCAACAAGTATGGAAGAAAGTACTGGTCCAAATGATTATGCTAGAATAACCGATGTTGATTATAAAGCAATCGTTTTAGATGAAAAAGATTATGGTGGTGATATTTTAGTTACTGAAAGATTAACCTATGATATCCACGCTGCTTCAATTAATAATCCATTTTGGGAATTATGGCGTGATTTACCAGAAGATTATGTTGATGGTTTAAAAGTAGATTATGATGTTATATCTGTAAAACAAATTAGTTCCGATGGAACAGAGATAATTTATGAGGAAAGTCCAAAACTATATTGGGACGATAGTGATTATACAAGTTCTAAATATGGACCTTTTAAATGGTATCATAGCAAAGGACCATATAATGAAAGCTTAGCAGATTATGAAGCTGTTTTCTTCTATATTAATGGTTTATATCGTGAAGAAGTAACATTTGAATTACAATATATTATGCACAATGCTTCTTTAAAATATAGTGATGTTTCAGAATTATATATTTCAATGTATTCAGAAGATACAATTAAATATTTAAAATCTTTTAATGGTCAAATTTTAATACCTGATAAAGATATGCCAAAAGAAAATAATTATTTAGCCCATACTTATGGTACTGATTCTCATACATTTGAATTTACTGAATCAGATGATATTAACCCTGGGTATCATACATTTATCTTTAATTTAGATAGTGATGATTTAAAATTCAAGCCATATAATAAATATTTGGAATTTTCTTTACTTTCTTTTAATGAAGATAAACATATATTTACAGAATACGCTCCAAATAATGTTTATTCACATGAAACATATTTAGAAGAAGCTAAACAAGCAATGATAGAATATGATAATTTACCAAAAGAATATAAAAGCAAAAAAATTATTTTCTTAACAATTACATCTTTAATTTCAATAATAATCTTATGTTCAACAATTAATAAAAATAAAAAAATTAAAAAGAAATATAACTTTTATAAACCAGAAATGGAAATACAATATTTTAGAGATATTCCAAGTGATTTAGATCCTTACTTTGCAGCAACTTTAGCATTTTGCAAGAAAAATAAAAAAGTTGATATGGGGGATGTTTACTCTGCTATTATGTTAAACTTAGTAAGAAAAGGATATATTGAATTAACTAAAATTGTTGATTATAAAAAATGGACTTCAGATAATATTAATATCAATATTTTATACATTCCAACTTTAATAAATAATAGATATATAATAAATCCACAAATAACGAATCAAACTAATTTAACTAATCAGAATTTAACTGTGGATCAAACGGTTATCGAAGAAAAATATAATAAA
Organism: uncultured Bacilli bacterium; assembly: GCA_944331815.1. Next base: position 9,240 of record CALVIQ010000016.1, on the reverse strand, counting down.
AATGGTAAAAAATTAGATGATCTTTCAGAAAACGAAAAAAATTATTTCAATTTAATTGTTAAATATGCCTATAATAACACAGTAACAATGAAAGATTTCCAAGAAAAAGTAGCTAAAAATTATGATAGCACAAATAGTTTTGTTCGTTCTGTTGATTTATCTATTGTTAATATCGGAATCAATCAAAAATATTTCCAAGTTTCTGATTATAAATATGTTAAAAACAAATATAATTCTACCGGTACGATGTATATAATTATTTCTTTACTTATATTAATAATAGGTAATTTAATTATTTATAATACAAGATTTGACCTTGCTTTTGGTTCTTTGTTTATATTAGGGATATCTTTCATTATAAGTGCAATCATCTTAAAAAGAAATTCTAAAAATTATGTCTTATTAACTCAATTTGGATCTAATGAACAAGCTAAATGGTATGCTTTATATAATTTCTTAAATAGTAATACTTTAATGAAAGATAAAACAATAATTGAATTACCGCTTTGGGAAAAATATTTAGTTTATGCAACTGCTTTTGGTATTTCAGAAAAAGTAATTAAAGCATTAGAAGTAAATTGCCCTGATATTACTAATAGCCCTATCTTAAGTAATAGATATTACTGTTCTACTAACTTTAGATATGCTGGACGTTCCTTTAGAAGTGCTACAAATACAGCAAGATCTATTTCTAATAGTAGTAGGTTTGGCAGTTCATTTTATGGTGGCGGCGGCCGAGGCGGCGGAGGCGGTGGCGGTGGTCACTAAAAAAAGAATATTCAGTTATTCTTTTTTTTTACATAAAAATAATTAGATTGCAAATTATTAATATCAATATTTAACGCTTTTTCTAATTCTTGTTTATCTATTGTTTTATAAATTGTTTTTGATATATATTTTTCTGCTTTCTTAACTATATATTTATAATCTTTTATATCATCAGGAAAATATATTCCACCTTTTTCTTTATTTTTTATCATCCAACATAAAGCTGATAAAGCTGACATAGCTACTGGAGTAATAGTAGGTGTTTGAAAGTATGAATTTTTTTTACGATATAAATAAGATAATTCAATACGATTACCTACCCAAACAGGATCAAATTTATCACCAATTATTAATACACCAACATATTCTGTTCCATCCTTTATTTTATCTTCATAAACGATTTCCCATTCATTAGGATAGATATGCCCTCTTACTATATTTTCATTTTCTAAATTTGTTTTAGAATTAATTAGATATTGATTAGCCAAAAGACAAGGAGAATAAATAAACATAACTGATGGCCGATAAATAAGTTTATCATTATCTTTTACTTCCAAACTATTAGCAATCGTAATAGTTTCTTCATGAGGAACCAAGTAACCTTCAAAATAACCATTTGAATAATATGTTTTACATTTCATATCGAGTGCTAGTTTTTTATATTCAACAAAACCTTTAGTATAATCTAACAAATTACATTCATCTTGATTAATATTTTTTTCATAAGTTCCAATATTTTGCGTGGCTTCACTTAATAATTCAAAAAAGAATGAATCAACACACCAAGTACTAACTAATTTTTCATTTTTAAAATCTTCTTTTATATTTTGTAAATCTATATCATTAACGTGAATCATCTTAACATTTAATTCATAGGATAATAAATTAAATTTATTATCTTTTGTTAATTGTTTAAAATATTTATTATGTTTAAATTGTTTATTAACGATATATTCTAATCCTAGTTTAACAAAATGTGATACTAATCCCGGATTATTTCCATGGTGCAATACAATAGGATATTTTGGATGACATTCTTTTTTCAATTTGTTTTTTTTAATATTTTCTTCAAATATGCTATACCAATTATCTGGCCAATCTGCTTCACCTGTATTAAGATACATTATATTATTATCAATACACCATTTACATATATCTTTTGTTCCTACTGTATCAGCAAAATCAATTAATATATCACCATCAGTTAAAAATTGGCTAAATATTTCTTGATAATTTTCTTTAGTTACTTCATAAACATAAAAATTAGTTGTAATACCTCCTAAATTTATATAAGGAATATATTCATCTTTATTAGCGGTAATAACAAAATAATCATTATTTTTAAATTGTATTTCTTCTCTTATTTTTTCATAAAAACTTTTACCAACTGCTCCAAATCCAAATTGAACAATTTTACCAGAAAATTTTAACATTTTAATTAATGTAGTTTATTTTTTTTATTTTGATTTCTTTAATTGGTTCGAAACCATTGGTAAAAAGTATTTTTATATTATTATTTTGATAATCATACAATATTTTATTTAAATCTTTATTTATTTTGTTTGCTCGAACTAATATTTTATCTATATTATTATTTAAAAAATATTTTGAAGATGGTAAATCTTGATAATATACATCCCAACTATTATCAAAAATTCCACGATTAATTTTATACCTATTTAAACGATTATCATCTAAAAGAAAAACAGGTAAAGCATTATCTTTTAATTTTATTTTTTTTAATTCTAAAGCTCCCCATATTAATAATGGTTCTATTACTTTATTATTAGTTGTAGATAATGCATTATTAGAACTTGTCCCATTGAATATTGGAATAGGTCTATATCCTATTTTAGCTAATTCAATACCTTCTTTAATACTATCAATACCATTTATATCAATTATTATAGCGGTATTATCTAGTATTTTACTTAAATAATTAATATGTGATATATTATAATCAATAAATTCATTAATACTTTCATCAAGATAAATAAATGGTACTGGTCTTACCCAATTTGTCCATTTTTTATGATATGGTGCCCATATCTTATATACTTCTTTATTTGTCATTTTTATTCCTTTCAATTACTACTGGAATATCAGCAGCATAAGAATCTATACGTGGTAACTCACTTATTCTAGCATAAAATCCTGCTTGTTTACCATCTACTGTATAAGAACCCAAACATATATGATATTCTTTACCATCATCACTTTTAATTGGTTTACTATCAAATTTTTTTTGAACAATATATTTTTTAGGATGTTTTTTAACATCTTTAATAATTTTTAAATATTCTTCGTTAGAACAAGCTTCTTTTATTGATATATTTTCCCCAACCCTACCATATGCTGGTTTATATATATAACCTTCTTTAAAATATTTAGCCTCTTTAGTATCTGGTAATAACTTTTTCCAAGTTGTCATTTTTATCCCGTTTTGTTTTAAAACATTCCAAACAAAAGGAAATCTTTTAGTCTGAGCAAATATAGCAATTGGATGATTACAAGATGGTGTGACAGTATCAAAATAACCTTTCCATGATCTAAAATTCATATCTTTTAACCATTCTAATGGTGTGAATCTAAATATACAATCTACTTTTCCTTCATAGTTATTTAATATACTTATTGCCTGTTTATCTTTAAATTCAATATGATCTGCTGCACAATAAATAGAATTATATCCTAAACTTTTCATTTTATCTCCAATATATTGCATAACTTGTCTATCGTCACTATAACATGTGCAGTGAACAAACATTATAGTTCCTTTTTTTTTAACTTTTTTACTTATTGCTTTAGCAAGTATATCACCAAAATCAATACTATAATAATTTTCATTTAATGTTTTAATTGCTAATTTAGGAAGTAAAGATGCTTCTGCAAATCCACCTGGAACATCACTATTCACTTCACTTATTTGCCATTTATTATTTATAGTTGGATGAAAATCATAACGCATTAATCGGATATGTTTATTTTTGTCATAATTCTTCATTTTATTAATTTCTTTAATTAATTTTTTAGATAAACATAAAGGCTTTATATATTTTAAATTATTGTTTAAAAATTCTTCAGCTTGAGTTGTTTCTAAATCTAATTTTTCAGTTAATTCAACTAACTCATTATATTCATTTTCACTTAATACTAAAATATATCTGGCCAAAGTATTATTATCTACAAACTGAGGATCCCATTTATAACAATCAAATATTGCATCAATTCGATAATCTATATATTTTTCTTCTGGGATAGTTACTAACTTCATAGCATACCTCTTTTCTTAATACAATTATATCATGAATAGTTATTATGTGATATGAAATAATAACTAAAAGATTTTACAAAAAAAAGGAAACAAAATCCTTTTAATATCAACAATCTTATATATCAATTTCATTAGAATAACTACTATATACTTTTTCTTGGTTATCATTGTATATGTATGCTCTTGCTACATATGTTTTATTTTCATCAATATCTATTTCTACCTCATATGCTTTATTTCCATCTATTGATGTCACTAATTTATATTGACTTCCTTCTTTTTCATATATTTCGTATCCTGATAAATAATTTGTTAAATCTCCATAGTATCCTTCAGCTACTATATTTAACTTTGCTGTTTTCTTTCCTTCACTACTTCCTCCGGATACTTTTGATAACGTTGGGGTTGCTACTTTTGAATTGTCAATTATTATTGCATTAGAATAACTACTATATATTTTTTGTTTTTTGTCATTATAAATATAGGCTCTTGCTACATATGTTTTATTTTCTCCAATATCTACTTCTACCTTATATGACTTATTTCCATCTATTGATGTCACTAATTTATATTGACTTCCTTCTTTTTCATATATTTCGTATCCTGATAAATAATTTGTTAAAGTTGCATAATAACCTTTCATTACTATATTTAATTCTACAATTTTCTTTCCTTCACTAATTACTCCAAATGCATCAGATAATGTTGGGGTCTCTACTTTTGAATTGTTAATTGTTATTGTATTAGAATAACTACTATATATTTTTTCTTTTTTGTCATTATATATGTATGCTCTTGCTGCATATGTCTTATTTTCCCCAATGTCTACTTCTACCTTATATGACTTATTTCCAGCTATTGATGTTACTAATTTATATTGACTTCCTACTTTTTCATATATTTCGTATCCTGATAAATAATTTGTTAAAGTTGCATAATAACCTTTCATTACTATATTTAACTCTACAATTTTCTTTCCTTCACTAATTACTCCGGATGCATCAGATAATGTTGGGTTCTCTACTTTTGAATTGTTAATTGTTATTGTATTAGAATAACTACTATATACTTTTTCTTTTTTGTCATTATATATGTATGCTCTTGCTACATATGCTTTGTTTTCTCCAATATCTACTTCTACCTCATATGATTTGTTGCCATTTATTGATGTTACTAATTTATATTGATTTTCTACTTTTTCATATATTTCATAACCAGAAAAAACATTTGTTGGGGTTGCATAATAACCCTCTGTTACTATATTTAAATTTACTATTTTCTTTCCTTTACTATTTTCTCCTGATGCTAAGGTCAATGTTGGTGTTTCTATATTCATATTACTTTCATTTTTATTACTATCAGAACTAGAAGAATCATCATCTTTCTTCCATACAGCTTTCAATTCTATATTAGAATTTACCTCACTGTTAAAATCATAAGTTGTACCATTTAAAGTCCATGTTTCAAAAATATAACCTTGTCTTACTGGATTTTCAGGCTTATTTACTTTATTACCTTTTTCAACAATTTCATTAGCTATTGTTGTTCCACCTAAAGTATCAAATTTCACAACATACATTGTTTTACCATCTTCAATTTTTACCCATTGTGCTATTAAAGTTATATCAGAACTAACTTTATTGTTAAATTCATAACTTTCATTATTATAAAGCCATTCTTTAAATAAATATCCCTCTTTTACTGGATCTTCAGGTTTACTAACAACATCACCATTTTTAACTATAACATTTTGTATTGTTGTTCCACCTAAAGTATCAAACTTTATTTCATATTGTTTATTATTATTAAATATGAAAAAAGAAATAACACTACCTACTACAATTAAACAAACTATTAAACTAATTACTACTTTATTTTTCATAAAAACTCCTTTTCTTTAATAAAATTAATACTACATTATAAAATTCAAAATTAATAGAACATATATACCTCCTAACTCATAATAAATTTATACATAAGCGTTAATTTTCAGTTTCCTAATTGCTATTTAATCCCCTTTATTACCAATATGATCTCACACATCATATTAAATGTAAATATAAATTATTTAAAAATTATTTAAAAAAATAATTTCATAACTAATTTTATTAACCTATAAAAGTTTATATACCTAATAATACGTTATTAAAAAATAGTAATCTAAATTTGATTACTATTTTTCATTATAAATTATTTCATATATTTTTTTAATATCTTCAACACTAGCTTGTTTTGGATTTCCACCTAAACATATATCATTATAAGCAGCATCAGCTAACCAATCAATATCTTTTAAAGATACATTTAATTCTTTTAAATTAGATGGAATACCTAATTTTTTATTCATATCTTTAATGGCATTTACTATATTATTAGCCACTTCTTCATTAGATAAATTGTCAACTTCTAAATTCATAGCTTTAGCTATTTCTTTTAATTTGTCATAACAAACATTAGAGTTATATTCTATTACATAAGGTAAAATAACCGCATTAGCTATACCATGTGGTGTATCATATAATGCTCCTAATGGATGAGCCATAGCATGAACTAAACCTAATCCCACATTAGAAAATCCCATACCTGCTATATATTGACCTAATCCTACATTTTCTATAGCTTTTTTATCTTTTTCATTTACTGCTTTTTCAATACTATTAAATATTAATTTAATTGCTTCTAAATGAAACATATCAGTCATTTCCCATGCTGATTTTGTAGTAAATCCTTCTATAGCATGAGTTAAAGCATCCATACCTGTAGAAGCAGCTACCATTTTAGGCATTTCCATCATTAATTCTTGATCAATAATTGATAAAACAGGAATATCATGTGGATCAACACATACCATTTTTTTAACTCTTTCTTCATCAGTTATAACATAGTTAATAGTTACTTCAGCAGCTGTTCCAGCAGTAGTTGGAATAGCAATAATTGGTAATGATTTATTTTTTGTTTGTGTAGTTCCATCTAAAGAAATAACATTACTAAATTCAGGGTTAGTCATAATAATACCAATTGCTTTAGCAGTATCAATAACTGAACCACCACCAATGGCAATAATATAATCAGCATTAATTTCCTTACATTTACTAACGCCATCTTTAACATTTTTTATAGTTGGATTGGGTTTTATTTCCATAAATAATTCGTATTCAAATCCTTCTAATACTTCTAATACTTTATCAGTAACATTTTTTAAAATATTTTCTTGAGTTACTATTAAAGCTTTTTTATATCCTCTTTTTTTTATTTCTTCTTTCAATACACTTCTTGATCCATAACCAAAATAGGAAGTTTCATTTAATATAATTCTATTGGTCATTTTTATCGCCTCTAATAAAAATTATATTATTATGAAACTTCTTAGTCAAGAAAAATATTTTTTTACCTGTCAACTTATAGTCTAGATATAGCATCTTTAATTACATCAATTGAATTTTGTAATTTATTTGTTTCTTCTTCTGTTAAATTAACATATACTTTATTTTTAATACCATTTTTATTAATAATTGCGGGTAATCCAATAAAAATATTATTATTTTCATCATACATTGACACTGTTATAATACTATTCTCATTATTTAAAATAGCATTTGTAATTCTAACTAGACACATACCAATTCCATAGTATGTAGCACCTTTTCTGTTGATTATTTCATAAGCAGCATTTTTAACATCTAAATAAATTTCATTTAATTCATTATCATTTAAATAATCTTTAATATTTTGTAATCCTATATTAGCATTACTCCAAGGAACAAACTCAGAGTCACCATGTTCCCCAATAACATAGGCATGAACATTTTTAGGACTAATTTCTAATTTATCTGCTATCATATATCTAAGCCTTGATGTATCTAAACTAGTGCCTGATCCAATTATTTTGTTAGTAGGTAAATTAGAGTATTTCCATGTTAAATAAGTCATTACATCTAATGGATTAGTAGCTACTAAAAAAATACCATTAAAACCACTATCCATAACTTTAGTAACAATATCTTTAAATATTTTACTATTTTTATAGATTAAATCCATTCTTGTTTCGCCTTTTTCTTGATTTGCTCCAGCTGCGATAACTACCATAGTAGCATCTTTACAATCTTCATAACTACCTGCTTTAATATCAATTTTATTTGGTGCGAAAGCTAAGCAATGATTTAAATCCATTACTTCACCTATTACTCTTTCTTCATCTAAATCAATCAAAACTAATTCATTAACATTGGTTTTTTGATTTAATAAAGCGTAAGCATAACTCATACCAACATTACCACAACCTATTAAAACTATTTTATTCATTATTTCGTCCTTTCTATCCATAAATACATTCCATCCATATTTTCTGGTTTATATTTAAATCCTAATCTTTGATAAAAATTTCTTTTCCCTGCTACAGGACACAATTCAATCAAAAACTTTTCATCAGTATCTAAAAAATCATAAACATATTTTTTTATTTCTAATACCATTTTAGTTCCAATACCTTTATTTTGATAATCAGGTAAGACAACAACATCTGCAATTAATCCATGTGTTCCATAATCACCTATAAGTCTTGTCATGCCTATGATTTTTTCACCATCTTTATCAATTACTACACACATTGAATTTTTAATGGCTTTTTTTATTTGTTTATCATTCAATTCTTTCCATCCTGCTGATTTAATTAAATTTTTATAATCTGTTATATTTAAATCTTTCGATATTATTATATCCATAAATCATACCTCCATACAAATTTTAACAAAAAAAAATAACCAAGTAAATACTTGATTATCTCTTACTAAATTGTGGTGCACGACGAGCTGCTTTTAATCCTGGTTTCTTACGTTCTTTTTGTCTTGCATCTCTAGTTACAAAACCAGCTCTTTTTAAAATTTTACGATAACTATTTTCTGATTCTTCATTTACTTTATCATATTCTAATAAAGCTCTTGTAATTCCTAATCTAATTGCTCCTGTTTGACCTGTAAATCCGCCACCATTAACTTTCACATCAATATCGAATGTTTTTTCATTATTTGTAGCTACTAATGGTTGCATTAAATCCATAACATTAGTTTCATAAGGGAAGAATTCTCTAACATCACGACCATTAACAGTAATTTTACCGCTACCTGAAGTCATTTTAACTTGAGCTACAGAAGATTTTCTTCTACCAGTACCAAGATATATTTTCTTTTCCATAAATTCCT
>CALVIQ010000015.1 GCA_944331815.1 uncultured Bacilli bacterium | reverse complement strand
TTAAAAGGTTTAGGTTATAAAACTCAAGATATATTAAAAGTCGTAAGACAAGTTAATACTAATTTATCACTAGAAGATCAAATAAAGGAATCTTTAAAGTTATTTTTAAAATGAGAATAGCTATAGATTTTGATGATACAATGGTAAAAACTAGTGATAAAGTAAAAGAATATTTAAATAAATATAATATAAAAGAGTTTAATAATTTAGAAGAAAAATATGAATTTTATAAAAAAAATATTGATGATATAACTAAAGATTTAGATTTTTTTGATGATGTAGTAGATGTATTAAATAAATTGAGTATAAACAATGAATTATATTTAATTACAGCTAGAAGTAATTATTATTCAGATAATTTAAAAGATTTAACAATTAAATTTATTAAAGAAAATAAATTACCTTTTAAAGAAATCCATTTTGAATGTTTTGAAGTAGGAAAAGCTATTAAATGTGAAGAATTAAATATAGATTTATTTATTGATGATTATTATTCTAATTGTTTAGAAGTTAGTAAAAAAGGAATAGATACTTTATTATTTAAAAATGAATATGATAATTTAAAAACAGTTAATAGTTGGCAAGATATATTAAAATATGTGGAGGGATAGTATGGATGAAAGAGTAGTAACAAATAGAGAATTAAAAGAAGATACTTTTGAACAAACTATTAGACCAGATAGTTTAGATGAATATATAGGACAATCTGAAATAAAAGAAAATTTAAGTGTTTTTATTAAAGCAGCTAAATTAAGAGAAGAACCATTAGATCATGTTTTATTATATGGTCCTCCAGGATTAGGTAAAACTACTTTGGCTAATATAATTGCTAATGAATTAGGTTCTAATATTAAAACAGCAAGTGGTCCTGCTATTGAAAAAACAGGGGACTTAGCAGCAATTTTATCAACTTTAGAGCCAGGTGATGTTTTATTTATTGATGAAATTCATAGAATACCTAGATATATTGAAGAAGTGTTATATTCTGCTATGGAAGATTTTACTTTAGATATAATTGTTGGAAGTGATTCTAGTAGTAGAAGTATTAGAATTGATTTACCTCCTTTTACACTAGTCGGAGCAACTACTAGAACAGGAGATTTAACTAGTCCATTAAGAGATAGATTTGGAATTATTTCTAAATTAAATTATTATACAATTGAAGAATTAACTGATATAGCTAAAAGAACTAGTCGTGTACTTAATACTCCAATTGAAGAAGATGCAGCTGTTGAGTTAGCAAAAAGAAGCAGGGGAACACCTCGTATTTGTAATAGATTATTTAAAAGAGTAAGAGATTATGCTTTAGTTATGGGTAATGGCATTATTGATAAAAAAATAACTACTTTAGCTTTAGGTAAATTAAAAGTAGATGAATTAGGTTTAGATGAAACAGATTATAATTTACTTAAAGCGATAATAGAAAAATTTAATGGTGGTCCAGTAGGAATAGATGCAATTGCTTCTAGTATAGGTGAAGAAGTTACAACAATTGAAGATGTTTATGAACCATATTTATTACAAAATGGATTTTTAAAAAGAACATCTAGAGGAAGAATTGTAACAGATAAAGCTTATGAACATTTGAAAATTAACCATCAAAATAGATTAAATATGGAGGAATTATGAAAACAGATGATTTTGATTACTATTTACCAGAAAATTTAATAGCGCAAACACCTTTAGAAAAAAGAGATTCATCTAAATTATTAGTTTTAGATAAAGAAACTGGTGAAACAGAACATAAACATTTTACTGATATAATTGATTATTTAGAAAAAGATGATATATTAGTTATTAATGATACAAAAGTAATACCAGCTAGATTAATAGGTGTTAAGGAAGAAACTAATGCAGTTATTGAAATATTAATGTTAAAAGAAGTAAATAATACTTGGGAATGTTTAGTAAAACCTGCTAAAAGAGTAAAAGTTGGTACTATAATTAAATTTAGTGATAAATTAAAAGTAAAATGTGTTGAAGTAAAAGATGAAGGAATAAGAATATTTGAATTTATTTATGATGGTATTTTATACGAAATATTAGATGAGTTGGGTACAATGCCACTACCACCTTATATTCATGAAAAATTAAAAGATCAAAATAGATATCAAACTATTTATGCTAAAAATCAAGGTAGTGCAGCTGCACCTACAGCAGGATTACATTTTACTAATGAATTATTAGAAAAAATAAAAGAAAAAGGTGTTATAATTGCTCCTATAACTTTACATGTGGGATTAGGAACATTTAGACCAGTTAATGTAGAAGATGTTACTAAACATAAAATGCATAGTGAATTTTATATGATGAGTAAAGAAACTGCTGAAATATTAAATAATCATAAAAAAAGAATTATTGCTGTAGGTACAACAACTACTAGAACTTTAGAAACTATAATGAATTTATATGGTGAATTTAAAGAATGTAGTGGATGGACTGATATAATTATTTATCCAGGATATGAATTTAAGGCAATTGATTGTTTAATTACTAATTTTCATTTACCAAAATCAACTTTGGTTATGTTAGTGAGTGCTTTTGCTACTAAAGAATATATTATGAATGCCTATAATGAAGCTATAAAAAATAACTATCGTTTCTTTAGCTTTGGTGATAGCATGTTTATAAAGAAAGATTAATTAAAAAAAATTAATTTACTAGAAAGGATTAAAAATATGAAAAATCTATTAAAATTATATATTGGTAGTAGAAATTTAGATGAAAAACTAAAAATTAAATATAATCCTGAATTAGCTATGCAATATTTAAAATGGCTAAAATATACATCTAAAGAAGAACAAGAGAAAATAAATATTATATTAAATAAAAAAAGTAGTGAATTAACTAATGAAGAAATATCACAACTTAAGTTATATAAACATTTACAAGACATTATACCGATTTTTGAAAGATATTTTAGTGATGAATGTAAAAAAAGTGATTTGTTATTAGTTTTTGATTTTATCCAAAATAATTTATTATACGACTTAATGATTGCTAAATTAACTAAAAATGAATTGCAAATGGCACAAATTAAAATTGATCAATTAAAATGTTTACCTGATTTTGAATTATCAAAATTAATAAAAGAAAAAATGAATTTTGAAACATACATGGAGTTATCAATGATTGATGCTTTTTATATTAATAGATTATCAAGTATATTAAAAGTAAGAGAAGATGAAAAAAGTGATATTGAAATATCTGCTCAAATTAATTCAAAAAGAATAGGATATTTGATATAAAATGAAAATTATTTTTGCTACAACTAATAAAAGAAAAATAAGTGATTTGTTAAAAATAACAAAAGATTTAGATATAGAAATATTAACTCTTGATGATATAAATTATAATTTGGGGGAAATAGAAGAAAATGGTAATACATTAGAGGAAAATTCTCTTATAAAAGCTAAAACTATATATATGTTTTGTAAAGATAACAATATTAATTATCCAATTATATCTGATGATGCAGGATTATTTGTTGAAAGTTTAAATGGTGAGCCTGGTATATATACTGCAAGATATGCTGAAGAAGAGTTAAAAAATAATCCTAATTTGCCTGAATATGAATGTGTAAATAAAGTTTTAAGAAAATTAAAAGATAATAAAAACAGAAAAGCTATTTATAAATGTGTAGTTACATTTTTTTATGAAGGATATTATTTTCAAGAGACAGCATATAGTGAAGGTGTTATAGCAAATGAAATTATTGAACCTATTAAAAAGCCATATTTTTATTCAGTATTTATTTTAAAAGGAATTAATAAAGTATTTAATCAATTAACAGCTGAAGAATTAGAAGATACTTATCGATATGTTGCTTTAAAAAAATTAATAAAAAAAATTAATTGTAATAGATAATTTGCAATTAATAAAAAAATAGTACCTAATCTTATAGATTAAGTACAAAACTGTTTTAATAGGTGAGTACTCAACGTGGAAAAGTTAAGTATTCATTTTTTTATGTGCAAGCTTCCTTGACAAATACATTGAAATGAATTAATTAAAAATTAACAACGATATTGTATATGAAGTTAATTTATAGTGTAATTGTATATAGGAAATACGTCAGTTGTTGAGTGTCTACCTTCAATCTTTGCAGAGAGGAGGTTTGATAATTTGTCAAAAAGAATTTTTGTAATAAAAGTTCTAAGATACATAGTTATCATTTTATTACTTTTTACTATGTTAGTAATAGAAATAAAAAAATGACACTCATTCATATTTGAATAAGTGTCTCACTTAAAAATATTTAGGTAGACATTCAACATATCGAAACTGAATGTTTCCTTCTTTTATTATATGCAAGTTTCCTTGACAAATACATTGTATCATAAAATAATATGCTTGTCAAAATAAATTAATTAAAAATTAACAAACTCATTGGATATATAGTTAATTTATAGTATAATTATATATAGGGAATATTAACTGTTGGGTACTTGCCGAGTTCTAAAAGAAGGAGGCAGATAATTATGAAGAAAAAAGATTTACTAATAACATTCTTAATTCTAATTATCATTTTATTAATAGTATCATTAATGATATTATGTATAAAAAAATAGTACTCAATCAAATTGATTAAGTACTTACCAAAACAAATCATAGGTGAGTACTCAACATAGCAAAGTTAAGTATTCCCTTTTTTATTGTATGCAAGTTTCCTTGACAAATACATTGTATCACAAATTAATATATTTGTCAAAACAAGTTAATTAAAAATTAACAATTTTATTGTATACAAAGTTAATTTATAGTATAATTATATATAGGGAATATTAACTGTTGGGTACTTGCCGAGTTCTACAAGAAGGAGGCAGATAATTATGAAGAAAAAAGATTTATTAATCTCTTATCTAATCTTAATTATCATTTTATTAGTTATAGCATTATTAATTTTATGCATAAAAAAATAGTACCTAATCTTACAGATTAAGTACAAACCAAATTAACAGGTGAGTACTCAACGTGTGAAAGTTAAGTATTCCCTTTTTTATTATATGCAAGTTTCCTTGACAAATACATTGTATCATATTTTTATTTGTCTGTCAAAGTTTTCTCAATTATTATTTTGTTATTAATTAATCTTTTATCTAAAGGACTAATTTCTAATGCTTTATTAATATTATCTAATGATTTTTGATAATCTTTTAAATTATAATATGCAATAGATAAGATATCATATACAGTATGATCCCAACTAAATGGTTCATTGATATAACTTTTCGCATGAGTTTTAATTTCTAAAGCTTGATTGCAATATTTAATTACATTATTCCATTCTTTTAGTTGATAATATAATAAAGCTAACTCAATATATGGATCTCTTAAATATGGTGCTTCTACAATAGCTTTATTAAGCCACATTTTAGCTTCTTCAAATCTATTTAAATTTTTATAGCATCTTGCAATAAATCTCATTGATGCACATCTTTCATCTTTCCACAAAGCCGTAGGAAGTGATAAATGTTTTAATAGCATATCAATAGCTTCGTTCCATCTTTGATGAAACATATATTCACGACCTAAATAATGAGTATTACGGTCATTGTTAGGTTCTTCTTTAACCGCCAATTCTAATAAAGGTAAGTAGCTTGATCTCGATTTAGTATTATCAGGAAAATGTTCAATTGTTAAATTATCGCAAGTTATAAATTTTTCTTCTTTATCACATTTTAGTATCTCGTGAACGGGATTGACCCATTTATAATTTTTACGACTATGTATTTTATCACACAAAAAATTTACTGCTGGTTTTCCATATTCATCGTGACTCCAAATATAATTGTATCTTAATCTTGTAGTATCTTCTTTCCAGTTATTTAAAATAATTTCTTTCCATCCATCAATTAAAACTTCGTCTAAATCTAAGCAAACACATACATCAAAGTCTTCTGGTATCATATCTAATGATAAATTTCTTGCCACATCAAATCGCCATGGATCTATTTTTTTTTGCTCAACTATTACCCCATGACTTTTTAATTTGTTAACTGTATCATCCGTAGATCCTGTATCAAGTACGTAAATTCCATCGGCATCTTTAGCTGACTCATAAAATCTATCGACAAATTTTTCTTCATTTTTACAAATTGCATAAACACATATTTTCAAATAAAATCACCCATTTAATAATATGTTTCAATTGACTAATAAATGTATTTATTTTATAATGGTTTTGAGGTGACTTATGGTTATAGTTGTATTAGGTCCTACAGCAGTAGGTAAGACAAAAATGAGTGTTGAACTAGCAAAATTATTAAATGGTGAAATAATAAATGTTGATAGTACACAAATATATAAAGATTTAGATATTGCAACAGCTAAGATAAAAGAAAAAGAAAAAGAGGGAATACCACATCATTTATTTGATATAAAAAATATTAAAGAAGATTATACGGTTTATGATTATCAAAAAGATTGTAGAAGTAAAATTGATGAAATATTAAGCAAAAACAAAACACCTATTTTAGTAGGTGGAACTGGATTATATATTAAAGCGGCTTTATATGATTATAAATTTAATGATGAAGTTAATAATCAATTTGAAGATTTAACTAATGAAGAAATATACAATAAGTTAAAAGAATTAGATGAAAATATTGATATTCATATCAATAATAGAAAAAGATTGGTTAGAGCTTTAAATTACTGTTTAAATAATAATTTGAAATTTAGTGAAAAAGAAAAAACAGATAAATTATTATATGATACTGTTTTTATAGGATTAACTACTGATCGTAATATTTTATATGATAGAATTAATAAAAGAGTAGATATAATGATTAAAGATGGTTTATTAGAAGAAGCTAAAAAAATATATGATTCGAATATAAGAACTAAAGCAGTTATGATGCCAATTGGTTATAAAGAATTGTTTCCATATTTTGAAAACAAAAAAACTTTAGAAGAATGTTTAGATTTAATTAAACAAAATAGTAGAAAGTACGCAAAAAGACAATATACTTGGTTTAATAATCAAATGGATGTAGTTTGGTTTAATGTTGATTTTGATAATTTTAATAATACAATAAAAGAAGTATATAATTATATTACTTCTTTAAAATAGGCCAATTTTTATTAGAATCTTTACTGATTAGGTTATAAATATTATCGACTAATAATTCATAATTATCATATTTTGTAAGAAGAGGTAATGTTACTTCTTTTTTAATTTTATTTAAATACTGTCTACCTTTACTATTAAATCCTAAAATTCTAATATGTTCTAATTTATAATCTTTTTTGTCTAAACAACACAAAATATGAACTAAACATCTTTTAATTCTATTATAAGTATAATTTTTATGCTTAACATTACTAATTAACTCTTCTATATTGTTTGATTTTAAAATATTTTTTTTAAGT
>CALVIQ010000014.1 GCA_944331815.1 uncultured Bacilli bacterium | reverse complement strand
TATTTTTTATTGTTTTAGTATTTTTAGTATCAATAGCAATGTTAATGCCGGCCATATCAGCTACCATTTTAACCGCTTCAATAAAAGATACGTGTTCGTACTCTTTGATAAAATTAAAAACATTACCAGCTGTATGACAAGAAAAACAAGAAAATATTTGTTTATCAGGAGAAACACTTAAAGATGGATCACTATCTTCATGAAATGGACATACTCCAAAATAATTCTTTCCTTTTTTTGTAAGTGGGATATATTTTGATACAACGTCAACTATATCAACACTATTTCTTATTTCATTAATTTGTTCCTGTGATAATGTTTTCATATTTATCTTCCCCTACTTATTAATATACGACAAAAACTAACAATTTCCTTTTTTTTTACATATTTTTTTTAATTTTTTTAATATTATTTAATAAGGAGTGACAAAAATGAGCTTAAAAACAATTAAAATAATTGGATTTTTTGTTATATTTTTATTATGTTTCCCTTTTCATTTTTTATATGATTGGTTACCTAATTCATTATTTAGTATCTTCTTTCCTGTAAATGAAAGTATTTGGGAACATATGAAATTAATTTATACTTCGTTTGTTTTTTATGGAATATTTGATTATATATTACTAAGAAAAAATAAAATTAACTTTAACAATTTTTTAGTTCAATTATTTTTAATACCAATTATAGCAATCTTTATTTATCTAATTATATTTATTCCTATTTATAAGATGATAGGCGAAAATATGATAATAAGTATCGGATTATTAGCAGTTGTAATTTTAATTGAACAAATATTAAGTTATTTTATACTGCAATATAAAGAAATAAAATATCAAAATATTATAGGAATAATCGGAATTATATTAATATATATTATATTTGGCTATTTAACTTATAAACCAATTGAAAATTATATATTTTATGACACTGTTAAAGATAAATATGGAATTAATATTTATGTAAAATAAAAAGGAATTGCTTAGTTCCTTTTTATTTGGAATAAATTCCATCTATATTAAACGCTAACAGCCATTAGCGTACACATTATAACAAGTATAGATTTTATTCTTATAGAATTCTATACTTGTTTGGTAGGTGTTAACGTAATTAGTATTTAATATCTTACTTATAATATATCCAACTCAGATAGATTATATACATTAATTATATTATTTTTACTAATTTTTCTTCACCCATTAATAATATATTCCTGTTATAATTAATTGTGTAGACTATTAAATTAATTTTTATTAAACCAATTCATATTCTTTAGCCATTATTCTTTTGTCACTACAATATTCCATAATAAATTTATTATCTTTTTTACATATAATTATTCCTATAGTTTTATCTTGATTTAATTTTTTTATTGCTTTATCAATATAATTCATATATACTTCTATTTGACCTATGTACTCTTTTTTTAATTCTGTTACTTTTAATTCAACTATCACATAACAATTAAATTCAATATTATATAAAAGTAAATCTATGTAGTTATATCTATTTCCTAATTTAATTTTATATTCACTAGCAATAAAACAAAAAGAATTGCCAAGTTCTTTCATAAAATTTTCAACATCTTCTAATATCAATTTTTGTAATATTTTTTCTGATATTATTTCATAATTGTTATTGTTTTTTATAAAAATGGGATTCTTAACTAAGTCTTTTACTTTTAGTTCATCATTATTCTTTAATTTTAATTTAGTTGTTTCATCTAATCTTTCATATTCTTTATTTTTTATTTTTTATTTTTTCTCTTAGTTGTCTTATAGATAAATTATTTTGTTCTGTAATTCTAACATAATAATTTATTTTATTGACTTCAATTAATGGTATTATTTCAGAATAATGACTCCAACTTAATTGGTGCGACATTGTCGCACCTTTTTGAATTAATGTATAAAATTGTCTAAATCTTTTTAAATTTGAAAGTGTAAAACCTTTTCCTAATTCTTCAGTTAATTTAATGGAGTACTTTTTAATTATTCCTTCGCCATAATGTTTGCCAGCTTCTTTTAATAATTTACCGACATTATAATATGTATTTAAATCACTTTTATTTTTACTATAATCTTTTACTCTTTTTGTTATTTCATTATTTATTATTTGCTCTTTTATTTTATTATAATAATTCATAATTACTCCTTTCTACGGTACGCATGTTTTGATTTCTAATTTGTTTCTAATTTTAAATTTGATACTTCCATTTGTATCGGTTCTATAAATATCAGTATCTTTCAAAATTTCTAAAATTTCTTCATTTGGATGACCATACCAATTATTTTTACCAACTGATATAACAGAATATAATGGATTAATTTTATCAATAAAAATTTTACTACTACTTGTTTTACTGCCATGATGACCTACTTTTAAAATATCTATATTACTTAAATTATATTTACTTAGTATATTTTTTTCAACATCAACTCCTGCATCACCCATTAATAAAATTTTTATTCCATTTATTTTAGTATAAATTATATTTGAATTATCATTTTCATTATCATATAATTTATTATTTAAAAAATATAATATATTGTTATTTATATTAATTTGTTTTAATCCTTTATAATAATTAATGTTATTATCATTTAATATTTTAATTAAATCTTGTTCTAAATCATTATAACTATCATGATTGAATATAACATTATCTACTTTAAACTCATTAATTAAATTAATACTTTCTCCCATATGATCATAATCACCATGTGTTAAGATTAAGTAATTCAATTTTTTTATACCTAATGATTTAAAATAAGGTATTAATTTATTTTGAGCTATATTATAATCACTAAACATATTCCCACCAGTATCAATCAAAATATTTTTATCTTTAATTTCTAACAAAATAGAATCACCTTGTCCAACATCAATAATCGTTAAATAACTATTTTTATTAAAATATTTTATATTGTTATGAATAAACAATATAATAATTAAAATATAAAAGTATTTTGGTTTAATAAATATAAAAGTTATAATTATATAATAAATTATAAACAAATAAAAAGGTATTTTAGCCATTATTAAATTAATATTAAAATTATTACAGAATATAGTTAAATATTCCATAAAATTTAATAAAATAAACAACAAATTATCTAATATCGGAAATATTAAAGTAATTATTGATAAAGGGAATATTATTAAAGAAATTAATGGAACAAATACAACATTAATAAAAGGACTAATTATATTTATATAATAAAAGTTATTAATCATAATAGGAATACTAGCTACAAAACATATAGTTGAAGTAATAAATAATTTAACAAAATAATTATTAAATTTATTAGTTAAATTACCAAAGTAAATCAAATAAAAACTAATTATAAAACTAAACAAAAATCCAACATTATAAATGTAATAAGGATTATAAAATAACATAAAACTAGCAATCAACAAAATTAAATTTTTTTTATCTATCTTATTGAAAACATAAAGAAAAACAGCTCTTAAAACAGAAGGCGTAAAACTAGTTAAAAAAGCATAAAATATTAAAAAAATACTTATTATAAAGTAATTATATTTAAATTTCTTTAATAATTTAGATAAAATAACTGTTAATAAAGAAATATGCATACCAGATATAGCAAGTAAATGACTAACACCATTTTGTTGATAACTACTTAATATTTCATCGTTTAAATCTTGCTTATCACCTAATATAAATGTTTTTATATAATCTTTACTTTTTAATTTATCAATTCTTTCATATATCATATTTTTAACTTCATATAATATATTACTATTATCCTTAACTTTAGTAATATTATCAGCATACAAAATATAATATGTTTTATTACTTAATAAATATTTTCTATAATTAAATAAATTAAATATAGTATTATCATAAGGTATATTTAAAGTACCACTTATTTTAACATAATCTCCTAATTTGTAATCTAATTTATTATAATAAGTTACTTTTATTTTTTCTTTGGATTTAATTATTAAATCAATTTTATCATCACTATAAGTTATACTAATTATTTTACCTATTAAAGTTATATTTCCTTCTTTATAATTAGTGTGATATATTAAATTCTTAGTAATATAAAAAGTATATAAACATGCTATAATTAAAAGTATTTTACAAAGTAAGTCGATCTTTAATTTTTTCATAAGTTGCACTACCTATTCCATCTACTTCTAATATTTCTTCAACTTTTTTAAATCCATTATTTTTATTACGATAATCAATTATTGCTTGAGCTTTTTTTTCACCTATACCATCCAATGTCATAAGTTCATCTAAACTAGCTTTATTTAATGATATTTTATTATTTGAAGGATTTGAATTATTACTAGGAATATTATCTACTTTATTTTCAATACAAGCATCATTTTCTATTTTAGGACAAACACACTCTTTTTCAACATATTTAACACTAGTATTTCCTTTTTTCATTTCATTTATTTCAGCTTTTGTATATATAATAATAACCATTTCATCTTCAACATTTTTACTTAAATTAATAATACTTGTGTCAGCTTCATTAGTTAATCCACCACTTATATTTATCACATCACTAACTCTACTATTTTCTTCTACTTCATAAACACCAGGATTTTTTACAGCACCTTTTATATCAACTTTTATTTTAAGCTTAACATTATCAGTAATTATCTCATCCTTTATTTCTAAATTATCATTTTTTTCCAATATTACTTCTTCAGTAGATTTATCTTTTGTAAAAACAAACAGTAATAATATGAAAACAATAAAAACTATCCATATATATTTTTTTAAATAATATATAAAATCACCTCCTATTAGTTATATACGACAAAAAGTGATCAAACTCCTGCTTTATGGCATCAAAAAAATTGTAATTTCTTACAATTTTAAAAACCTCTATTTCTTAAGAATGATGGAACATCAGCATCATCTGTATCATCATTATCATTACTTGTATATGATTGTGTACTATAAGAATGAAGTGCTGGTTTATCTTCTTCAAAACCTGTAGCTATTACTGTAACAATTAATTCATCATTTAAATTCTCATTAATAACTGCACCAAATATTGTATTGATATCAGTATTAGCACTTTGTCTAATAACTTCAGCGGCTTCTTCAACTTCAAATAAAGTTAAATTAGCACCACCGGTTACATTAATGATAGCATCAGTAGCACCACTAATACTAGTTTCTAATAATGGACTTGATACTGCTTGTAAAGCTGCTTCTGTAGCTCGTCCTTCACCTACACCCATACCAATACCAATTAATGCATTACCTCTTTTTTCCATGACAGCTTTAACATCAGCAAAGTCTAAGTTAATTAAACCTGCAACCGCAATTAAATCACTTATAGATTGAACACCTCTTCTTAAAACATTATCTACTTCTTTAAATGAATCTAATAAAGGTGTTGTTTTATCGATAATTTCTCGTAATCTATCATTTGGTATAACTATTAAAGTATCGACATGTTTTTTTAATTCTTCTAATCCTGCAACCGCTTGTTGCATTCTTTTTCTACCTTCAAAACTAAATGGTTTAGTAACAATTCCTACTGTTAAAGCTCCTAAACTTTGAGCAATATCTGCAATTACTGGAGCAGCACCAGTACCTGTTCCACCCCCCATACCGCAAGTAACAAATACCATATCTGCGCCCTTCAAAGCTTCTTCAATTTCATTTTTACTTTCCAAAGCAGCTTCTTTTCCTATTTGTGGGTTAGCACCAGCTCCCAATCCATTAGTCAAATCAGTTCCTATTTGAATCTTAACAGGTGCCTTAGAATTTTTTAACACTTGCAAATCAGTATTAGCAACAATAAATTCAACACCTTTTACCCCTGATTCTATCATACGGTTTACGGCATTGTTGCCTCCACCACCAACTCCAATAACTTTTATATTAGCTAATTGATCCATTTCTAATTCAAACATGTATATCCTCCCTTATTCGCCAAAGAAATATCCAAATACTTTACCCAACACTGAATCATTTGTATTTTTTCTAGGTGTTGATAAAATTTCCATTTCATCATTATTAATCATTGAATAATCTTTTCCTTTTAGTTTAAGTTTATTTACAAAATATATTATATTACCAATTGCCGAAGAAAACTTATTGTTTCTTAAACCAATTAAATTAACACTTCCTATTATAGCACAATTTCCTAATTTTTCTCTACAAAATTGCTGAAAATTAGTTATATTTGTAATTCCTCCAGTTATAAAAATATAATTTGGTTTATGACTTGTTAATGATTTTAATTCTTGATTAGCTAATGTTAATATTTCATCTAATCTAGAACATACAATCTCGCTTAACTCATATTGGTTAATTTTAATTATCTCACCATCTTTATTTTTAGCTTCTTTTATCTCATTTAAAGAAGAACTATTTCGTTGAACTAAAGAAAATTTTTCTTTTAATTCTCTTGCAGTTTCTAAATTCACTTTATACATATAAACAATATCACTATCTACACTTTTACTGCCCATATTAACAATGCCTTGTTTAACAATAATACCTTTATTGTATAATGATATTTCTGTTTTTTCTGCGCCAATATTTATAACAGCACTTATAGATTTTTCAACCTTCTCATCCATAAATGTATATATATCACCGATACCTCCAAATGAAATATCTACAACTTCGATATTTAAACTATTTAATAAATTAACTACTGAATAAATATTTTTTCTTGGTGCTGTAGCTAAAATAGCTCGTGTTTTTAATGTGCTACTAACCTTACCTAATGGTTCCTTAGTTATTTCATTATCTAATGTAAAATCAATAGGAATAATTGTAACCATTTCTTTTGTTCCATCTATATTATTTTTCATAGAAGTTTGAAGGACATCAACGACATCTTGACCTGTTATTTTTTCATTTTTTATGGCTATTTCACCTTTTATCATTGTGAATTCTGCAAAATAACTAGGTATTATTGCTATAACTTTTTTTATCTTAAAACCAAGCATTAACTCAATTTGTTCAAAACCTTTTTTTACACAATTTTTAGCATCTGTTATATCAGTAATTAAACCTTTTTTTATTCCTTTAGATTTGACAGTAGAAGACGCCAAAAGATTATATCTACCATGATATAATTCACATACAACAATTTTTATACTATCAGAGCCAATATCAATGCAAGAATATATATGACGCAAAATAATCACCTACTATCTATTAAATATTATACAATATTTTTTTTTAAAAGAAAAGATATTATTCAATAATTTCAAAATTATTTCCATAATCTAAATAAAGAATTCCATTTTCATCAGGTAAATTTTCTAACATTGTAATATATTTGTTCAATTTATTAAATGTTGAAATATTTACATAAACATAATTACCATCATTCATTGTAAGTAAAAAACGATTATCATCAACATCATTAGGTGAAAATTGAATTTCAGATATCCTATTTAAAATTGATATATCTAAATTTTTCATTTCATTTATAAAATCATTGTAATAATTATCTGTTATATAATTTACTACTGTTGGTATTGTAAACATTTCATTTGTTTCTTGTCCATCTAATAATACCGTTTTATTATTATATTCATAAAAAAATAAAGGTCTATTTTCTTCAATTTCAATATAAACTTTAGTTAATCCTTTTTTTCTTACTTTAGCACTTTTAATATATATATTATCTTCTAATCTATTTTTTATTTGAATGCTCAAATTTTTTAAAGTTGCTGGGTAATCACTAATTTGGGCTATCTCAATTATTTCTTGGTCAGTTAAATAATTATTATTTAATATATATATATTTGAAATTTTTAAGTTTAAAAAATAAGTAAAACAAATTACAATAAAAAATACAATTGATAAAAATAATATTATCCTATCATATCGTATTTTTCTTTTTTTAGGTTTTATTTGTTTTGTTTTACTATTCATATTCTACCTCTAATCTACAAATTCTTGTTCAACTTTTAATTCAATATTATATTTTTCTTTTACTTTTTCTTTAATTTCATTAATTAAATTTCTAACATCACTTGCTGTGGCATTGCCTTTATTAATAATAAAATTAGCATGTTTTTCAGATACATATGCTCCACCTATATTTTTACCCTTGTATCCTAATTCTTCGATTAATCGTCCCGCAAAATCGTTATCCGGATTTCTAAAAACACTTCCAGCAGAAGGATATTCAAGTGGTTGTGTTAACAATCTCCTTTGTTTTCTATCAGCAATAATTTCCATGATATTTTCTACATTACCATGTTTTAAAACTAATTTTGCTGATAAACATATATAGTCTTTATTTTTTTGTAAAAAACTACTTCGATAATTAAAATTTAAATCTTTATTATATAAAGTTTTTACATTTAAATCGGGAGTTAATACTTTTATTTCACTTACAATGTATCCCATATCCATTTTATATGCCCCAGCATTCATAAAAATAGCACCACCAATGGTTCCTGGAATTCCCGCTGCAAATTCCAAACCAGATAATCCCATTTTAGCTGTTTTTAAACTCAATTTGACTAAATTATAACCTGCACCAACATTTACGATAGTATCTTCAATTTCTAATTTATCAAATTCACTTAATTTAATTAATACCCCATCATATCCCTCATCTTTAAATATTAAATTAGAACCATTACCTAATATTTTAAATTTTATCTTATTTTCTTTTAAATAATTTAATAATTTAATTAAATCTTCAATGTCATTAGGATAAACAATGGCTAAAGCATTGCCACCAACTTTATAAGTTGTATAATCACTCATTTTAGGATTACTAACAACCTTACCAACTTTTAACTTTTTTAATTTTTCAATCATTTTTTTACTTCCTATCTATTAAATTTCTTATACTATCATATATTATTGTCGCACTATTATTAACTTGCATCTTACTTAAATTATTTTTTATAGTATTTATTTTATTTTTGTCATTTAATAATTCATCAATAGCACGAACTAATATATCTCCCTTTAAATTCTTTTCTTCAATCATAATACCAGCATTTTGATTTACCAAATCTAAAGCGTTTTTGTATTGATGATTATTTGGAACATAAGGACTAGGAATTATAATACTTGGAAGTTTTAATGCGATAATTTCACTTAAAGTACTAGCCCCTGCCCTAGTTACAATTATATCAGTTTTTTTCATTACTCTTGTTATTTTTTCTACATATGGTACTACTTTAACATTTTTAGGAAAATTTATTTGTTTAATTTTTTCATAATCATTTTTACCTGTAACATATAATATTTCATAATCTTTATTATTAAATAAAGTCATTGTTTTTATCAAAAAATCATTTACTTTACTTGCACCTAATGAACCCATAACAAATAAAATTAATGGTCTATTAGATAAATTGAATTCTTTTTTATCGCATTCTTTGACATTTAAAGCATCCTCACTACAAGGATTACCAGTCAAAATAACTTTATCTTTAGGAAAATAATTTTTACTTGAATTAAATGATATACCAATTAAATCGACAAAATTACTTAAATATGTATTAGCCTTACCAGGCACTGAATTTTGTTCATGAATAAATGTTTTATAACCTAACTTTTTTGCCATTTTAACAACTGGTACTGTTACATAGCCTCCAACACCAATTACTATATCAGGATTAAAATCTTTAATTAATTTTTTACATTTTTTATTAGCTTTTAACAAGCAATCGATTGTTTTAATATTTTTTAATAAATTTTTCCTGTTAAAACCATATATTTCTATCTGTTGAAAAGGAATGTTATATTTAGGAACAATATCTTTTTCCATTCTATCATGTGTTCCAATATATAAAAACTCACTATTTGGTTCTTTCTCTTTTATTTTATTAATAATGGCTAGTGCAGGATATATATGTCCCCCTGTTCCACCAGCACTTATAATTACTCTCATAATCCACATCCTTATTGTTAATTATACCATAATTATATGATTTTTTAAATAATTAAATGAAACATTATTAGACAAAATAAAAAGAATCATGACGATTCTTAATAGTATTTTATAACATCTACAATATTATCTTTTTTTATTTTATGAGTAGCTATTAAGAAAGATAAATATACAATAACTATTACACCTATTACACAAATTAATAATGGCGTTAAATAAATATTTAGTGGTATTTGTAACAATCCTTCATAAGTAGCATCATTTATCATCGTTATTTTAATAAATATACTAACTATCAATATAAATAATAGTATACCAAACAATAATGATTTCAAACTTAACATCAAACTTTCATAAAAAATCATTTTATTAAATTGTTTATTTGATAAACCAATACTTTTTAAAATAGCAAATTCTTTTCTTCTTAAATTTAAACTTGCACTTATAGTACCAATAATACTAACAACAGTTATAAAGGTTATAAATAATAAAGCTAAATATATTATTAATTTAATACAATTTGTAACTACTATATTATAATGATTAGTAATATAAGTATTCCAATAATATATGTGTTCATCTTTTTCTAATATTTTTTGAATTTCTTGATCTAATTTCAAATAATTTAATGGTTTAATATATATGCTTAAAGAATTAGATACATCATCATTATATTTATCAATTATAATAGAATGCATAGAAGGTGTAAAATAATAACCATAACTTTCATCAAAGATACCAAAATCATCTACAGTATTAACTTTTATATTTTGAATAGATTTATCATCCATTAATTCAAGTTCTACAATATCATCTGTAAATATTTTACTACCATTAAATAAAGTATTAACTAAAAATGGATAGTCATTATCAATATTATAATGTTCCTTTAACTTATTATATTTATCTTCATTTATATAAAGATATGTAATATAATTATTGGTTATATTATCAAATTTATTAGTTGTATTAAATGTATAACTTTTAGATTTAAAATAAACAAAATCATCAACTGAGTCCAATTGAGAGATTTCATCTATAACTTCTTCTTTTGTTGTATTTTCTAAATCATTTTCGTAGAAATCAATAACTATTTGGTCCTTTACTAAATCTTCTTCAGAACGATATAGAAAAATTGATAATAAAGTAGTAGAAGTTAAAAACAAAATTATTCCTATAACAACTGAAATAGTAGTTATTCTATACTTTGCTCTATCTCTAGTTACATTATTAGCTGAAATTAAACATTCAATTCCTAATATTTTTTTAATTAATTTATTTGATTTTCTATATTTAAATTTTTTATTTTGTCTTACTTCATCAATAATATTAATCCGACTTGCCATTCTTGCTACTGAAAAAGTTGCAAATAAAGTACTTACTAAAATAAAAATTAAAGATATAAATATAAAAGTTGGATACATTTCTAATGTTAAAATATTTGTTATAATATCTTCTAATAAACTATTTATAATAAATAAAATTAAAGAAACAAAACCTAAACTTAATAAAAATCCTAATGGTATAGCTATAATTAAAACAATTAATAATTCTAGAAATACTGCATATAATATTTGTTTAGGAGTTGCCCCAATACTTTTATACATCGCATATTTCTTTTTCTTTTCATTTACTGATATTGAAAAAGCGTTATAAATTATAAAGAAAATTATAAAAGCTAATATTAAGCAAATAAACATCGTTAACAACATATATACTTGATTTTCTGGTGAATCATCTGATTTATCAAGATAATTTATCAATGCTTCATTTTTATGTACTGAAGCAATTTCAAACTTACTAACTAATAAATCCAAATCTAAATTCATATCATTATAAGAATTCAAATAGACAAAAAACATAGCATAAGTATCAACTTCAGTGTCTTTAGTTAAAATAATATTATCTAAAGTAAAATTTAAAAATCCTTTTTGATATATGCCTACTACTTTATAATCTTTATTATTTAAATTTAAAGTTGAATCAATTTTTAACTTCATACTATCAGCATACATCGAATCGATAAGTACTTCGGTATTATTAGTTGGCAATTTTCCTTCAATTTTCATATCAAAATTATCACTAATACCATATAAATTATCTTCTATTTGATATATGTAATAATATTTTTTAACAATATCGTTTTCTAAGTTATTTTTTTCACTTACTTTACCGTGATCTATGATAGCATGAAAATCACCAAAATTATCAGTTATACTATTAATTTGATTTTGTCTTACAGTCGAAAAAGCCAAGCCAACAGTAAAAAGTAAGATACAAGATAATAAGACACTTATAAAACACAATATAAATGTTTTTTTATCTTTTACTAATTCTTTTAATGTTAACTTGGTCATTATTTTCATATCATTCACCTAGAATAATTATATAATATTTATTCTAGTTTGACAATATCAATATAAACTTCTTAAACATTTCATTAATTCTTTATATTCACTTGATTCAGGATCAATATTAATTAAAGATAAACCTTTACGATCTTCTTTTAAATATTTTTTATTAATACTTGGATACCTACCTTCTTGTAATTTTTCTTTTAACTCTTTTAAACTTTCTATTTCAGATTTAGGATTATCTATTGAAATAGTTTCTACATTACTAATAGCTTTATCATATTCTTGTAAAGCAGCTATATATTGTTCTACACTAAATTTTAAGACATATAATTCTTTTAATATCATAACTTCAAGAATTAAATTTTCACTTGTTAAACCTACTTCGCTACTAAAGCTTTTAACTATTTCACTTGTATCATCGTGTGTAAAAATATTATACCAATTATATAATATTTCTTTTATTTTATTATATATCATTTCAGCAATATCAGTAGTTAATCCCCCCTGAAAATATAAATCTTTTATTTCTTTTATTACATCAGCTATAGGATTAATTCCAGATATTTCTCTATTATTTAAAAAATTTGCTGCATCAATAATTTGATAATATAATTTTTGATTTTTTAAAATTAATGGCGATAATTCATTTAATCTTTCTAAAATTGGTTGTAATTCTTTACGAAAATTTAATTCAATTTCATTTATAGATAAAGCATCTAATTGATTATTTTTTATTTTTAAAATGTTTTCATTTAATATATTTTTATATTTTTCTTTTAATTTTTGATATTCACTAGTTAATCCATCTTTTGATTTACCGATTAATTTTGAAAAAATTTGTTCTAATTCTCTTAATTCTTTTGCTAAAGGAATATCATTTTCATACCCTTTTAAAGCTTTTAATAACTCTAAATATGGATTTAATTTACTATTTAAAGTCATTACTTCATTATAAAGTTTAGATAATTCTTCCTTAAAATAAATTTCAATATCAAAATTTTTTAAAGTTAAATTGATTACATATTCGTCATTTAAATTATTAATGATTATTTTCCTTATTTTCCATAATAATTCTTTTAATTCAGTTATGTATTTAGTTTCTTCCATTGTTTTTGATATATTAATTATTTCTTTTATTTTTAAAAATATTTCATCATCATCAATATTAATTTCATCATCTAATAGATAATGCAAATATTGACTAATTTTTTCACTTAATTTTATTATTTTATCTTTAGTATTTAAATTTTGAATAATCATTTCCAATGAAAATATCAATTTATTTCTTAATGCTTTAGGAGATGTATCTTCAATCATTAAAACAGAATCATTTTCTGTACTAAATTGTGGCTTGGAATTTTCTAACTTTACTTGATATTCACTTATCAAAGATTTTATTTTATCGTTAATTACCTGTTGTGTCCCACCATCCAATGAGTAAATCATACTATGTATATTCGATAATAAAATATTTATTTCATCATTGGCATCTTCAACATATGTTTCTTGTCTTATAAATTCATCCAAATCGATATCTTGCAAAATATTAATTTTAATTTCTGGATATTTTGATGCTAAATATTTTATTTTTAATTTTTCAATAAAACTTAATTTATCATTTACAATATTTATTTCATTAACATTTAAAAAATTGTCAGCATAATCTATTTTTCGGTTAATAAAATTATATAAAAATTTATAATCACAATCAATTACAGTTATTTTTTTTAAATTTACACTAAAACAATAACCTTCAAACTCGACACCATTATTATAAAATATTACCTCTGTAAATGGATTAAAATGGAAAGCACGATTTTCTACTTTTTTAACACTTTTAGGTAAATATAATTTTCTTATATTATTATGTCTAAACGCACCCTGACAAATATAAAGCAATCCTTCTTCTAAAATTAAATTTTCTATATTTTGTCCTTCGTATTTATATTCACCAACAACTTGTCCTTTTACAACTAATGTTTTTCCCATAAGCATCCCCCTTTTTTTTGCTGAAGTATTATATCACAATTTTTACTTTACAGCAAATTCTTCACAAGTAGGTTAATTTATAATATAATAATTATATAAAACTTAATAATGAAAGGAGTATATTTATTAAGTTAGCGCCAGAACTGATTAGTTGACGAGGTTAACAGTTATCGAAATATTCGGCGGATGCTGTTACGGGATGTGCTCTCGAAAATATATTACAAACCATAAAATCAAGATTATGACAAAAAATATATTATGCATATTTTTTAATCATGGAGGAATTTATGTGTGGAATATATTGTTATGTTGGTAAGAAAAAAGCCATTCCAATTATTTTAGATGGATTAACTAGTTTAGAATATCGTGGATACGATTCGGCAGGTATTGCTTATGTAACCGAGAAAATAAATATAATTAAAGAAAAAGGAAAATTAGATAATCTTAAAAAATTATTAGATTTTGATACTGATACTTATTTAGGTATTGGTCATACTAGATGGGCTACTCATGGGAAACCTAATAAAAAAAATGCTCATCCTCATCATCAAGGTAAAGTCACATTAGTTCATAATGGAATAATTGAAAATTATCAAGAATTAAAACAATTATTAAAGGAATACAAATTTAAAAGCGAAACTGATACTGAAATACTTTGTTGTTTAATTGATAAATTATTAAAAGAAAATAATAATATCTTAAAGGTATTATCTAAATTAAATGATTTAATTAAAGGTAGTTATGCATTAGGAATTATATTAAATGATGATTTAGACAATATATATGGTATTAAAAAAAATAGTCCTTTAATATTAGCTAAATCAAATATTGGAAATTTTTTAGCTAGTGATATACCAGCTATATTAAAATATACTAATGAATATATTTTATTAGATGATAATGAAATTATTAAAATGAATAAAGATAAAGTTACAATATATGATACAAAATTAAATATATTAAATAAAAAAATACATACTTTTGATGGTGATGTTAATAAAATATCAAAAGGAAAATATGAACATTTTATGTTAAAAGAAATATTTGAGCAACCCGATGTTTTATATAAAACTTATTTAGAAAATCAAAATTTACCAGATTTAAAAAAATACAATAAAATTCATATTGTTGGTTGTGGTAGTGCTTATCATGCAGGTTTAGTTGGTAAATATTATATTGAAAAATATTGTAATATTGAAGTAAATGTCGAAATAGCAAGTGAATATCGATATAAAAATAATTTTATTGACGAAAATACTTTAGTTATCTTTATATCACAATCAGGAGAAACAGCTGATACCTTAGCATGTGTTAAAAAAGTCAAAGATAAATGTGACACATTAGGAATTATTAATGTAGTTGATTCATCAATCGCAAGAGAAGTTGAAAATGTAATTTATACTAAAGCAGGTTGTGAAATAGCTGTTGCAACTACTAAAGCTTATAGCTGTCAAATATTAATATTAATGATGATGGCTTTAAAAAAAGACATTACTAATTTAATATATAAAATAAATAATTTATTAAAAAATGATTATGAAGAAATAGCTAAAAAAATATATAAATCAGAACATTTATTTTATACTGGAAGAAATATTGATTATTATTTAGCGTTAGAAGGATCATTAAAATTAAAGGAAATATCATATATTCATAGTGAAGCTTATGCTGCTGGTGAATTAAAACATGGAACCATTTCTTTAATTGAAAAAAATACTATTGTTATTGCTATCGCAACTGATAAAGATTTGGTTGAAAAAACTATCAGTAACATTAAAGAAGTTAAAGCAAGAGGAGCATATGTAATATATATTACAACAAATAGTTTAGATCAAGAAAGTGATTTTTATGATGAAAAAATTGTTATTGAAGAAGATATATATCAACCTTTATTAACAATTATTCCTATTCAATTAATAGCTTATCATGTTGCTAAATTAAGAAAATGTGATATTGATAAACCTAAAAATTTAGCTAAATCAGTCACAGTTGAATAAATTACTTGTAAATTATAAATAAATATGATATAATGCATATAGATGAGAAATTCTCATATAATAAAAAGGAATACCTAATGCGCTTTTTTAGGTACTATTCCTTTATGTATATTGGTTTTAGTACCGACTTATACAGTTGGTACTATTTTTATTAGCATAATTAAAATTATGATAATAAGGAGAATAATGATTAGAAAAAGACATTTTTCTGTTTGCTTCATTATATCAACCTCCTTTCACATTAAGCGAAAGGAATAGTACCTCATTAAGTATTCCGAAATAATTATAACATATAATTAATCTAAAGTAAACAATTAAAACTCTCTAGATAGAGAGTTTTAATATTACATCATTTCTTCTAATTCTTTGTTCATTTTTTTCATTGTTTTATTAGCAAATTTTTCCATTTCTTTCATAACAGGTTTACTATATTTTTGATACATCATAGTAGCACCTACACCAAGACCTATCAACATCATACTTTTTGCAACATTCTTCATATAAATCACCTCTTTATTAGAAAAAACGAAGGTATGTATAAACATACATTATTATTCTAACCTTTATTTAAAATATTATTCTTTAATTGATCTAATAAATTAGTTTTTCTTGCTCTTTCATTACTATTATTTATAGCATATAAAAATGCATCAGGTTCACCTATTAAAATTAATTTTTTCTTAGCTCTAGTAATACCTGTATAAATTAATTTTTTATAAAGCATTCTTTTATAACTATTAGAAACTAACATAACAACAACTTCAAATTCACTTCCTTGTGATTTATGAATCGATATAACAAAACCGTGAGTTATTTTATTTAAATCTTTTGTTTCATATTTAACCAAATTACCATCAAAATCAATATAAATAAATGTTTTATTTTCAATTCTGACAATATTTTTAATAATACCAATATCACCATTATAAACGTTTTCTTCAGGCAAATTTACTAATTGTAATACTTTATCATTTTCTCTATAAACTACATCACCATATTTAATTTCATTTTGATTAGTTTTAGGATTAAAGACATTTTGTAATTCTTTATTTAAATTATCAATCCCATTAACTCCTGCATACATTGGAGCCATTATCTGAACTCTTTTAAAATCATAACCTTTTTCAATTAATTGTAAACATAAATTTTTTAAATTATCTTTAATTGAATGACATTTTAAAAATGTATAATCACTTTTAGTTTCTAAGAAAGATTCACTTAAATTATTATCTTTTATTTCATGAGCTAAAGTAGTAATATAAGAATTTTCATCTTGCCTATATAACGTATCTAAATAAATAGTATCTATCAAATCACTTTCGATTAAATCTTTTAAAATATTACCAGGACCAACGGAAGGTAATTGGTGATGATCACCTACTAATACTAATTTAATATTTTTAGTTAACCCTTTAAATAAACTATCTAACAAATTTAAATCAATCATACTAACTTCATCAATTATAATTAAATGATGGTCATTTTTATTATATTCATTAACTAAAAATTCATTTGTTTCTTTATTCCATTTTAAAAATCTATGAATTGTACTAGCAGGTAAATTAGTTGATTCACTCATTCTTTTACTTGCTCGCCCTGTTGGGGCAAGTAAAGCTATTCTATTAGTTAATTCTTCATAAGATAATTTAAATATATTTTGATATAATTCACATATTGCTTTAATGATAGTTGTTTTACCTGTTCCTGGTCCACCAGTTATAATTGTTATATTATTTTCTAATGATTTTTTTATAGCTTCTTTTTGTTTATCATTATATTTAATATTATTAACTTTTTCTAATTCTTCTATTCTATTATCTAAAAATAATTTATCTATTTTTTTATATTCTAAATATTTAATTGTATTTGTAATATTAATTTCTGAATCATACATTTCTTTTAAATAATATTTATCATTTAATAAAATAATTTTATTTTCATTAATTAATTCTTCTAAATATAAATCAAAATCATCAACATTTAAATCAATTTTTAAATAATTAAAAACGCTTTCTAATATTTCATCATATTCTAAGTAAGTATCACTATTAGTAAATAATAATTTATTCATAATATAAATAATACAAGCCTTAATTCTTCTTTCATCAGCAACATCTACATTTAATTTTAAAGCAATTTCATCTACTTTTAAAAATGATATAAAATCAGTTAAACAATATGGATTGTGTTCAATATGAATAATAGTTTCACTTTTATAAGTATTATATATGTCTAATGCATCTTTCATATTAAAACCTAATTCAGTTAAATAAACTATTATTTGATGACTTTCCTCATATTTCATTAACGTTTCATAAATTGCATGAGCTTTTTTACTTGTCATTTTAGGTACTAATAACAAACATGATTCATCTTTTAATATTTCTTCTAAAACATTTTTACCTAATGTATCAACTATGGATTTAGCTAGTTTCTCTCCTATTCCTTTAAACAAATCACTAGATAAAAACGCTACTAATCCATCTTCATCTTCAGGTTTTAATCTTTCATATTCTAAAACATTAAATTGTAATCCATATTTAGGATGATCTACTACATCACCTTTAAAAATATACATATCATCTAAATTTAATTCATGAAAATAACCAGTAAATGTTATTATTTTATTAACATACATTTTTAGTTCTTCATTATCAGTTTCCTTAATTTTAAATAAACCAATAACATATCCTTTATCGGATGTAAAAATAGATTTACGATAAGTTCCCTTTATATATGTCATACAATTCACCTTGTTAATTATATCAAAAAAAGATAGAAAAATCTATCTTAATAAGTATCATTAGATTTAAATATACCATTATTCAATGATTTTCTTTTTCCTTGTGACATGCCACTACTTTGAAAAATTTCTTCTGATTCAGTACTAGAAGAACCATTTAAAATGTTTCGATAATTCTGTAAATTAACAATTTTCTCATCACTATCAACTGCTTTTTGAAATTGCATTTGTGATAGTTGATCTGGGGTAATAAACCCTTCCATTTGACTTTTTGATTTTTTACGTTCATTATCCATTTCTATAATTAATTGATGCATTCTTTCTCTTTCTTTTTTAAAATTATCATATACTTTTTTGGCATAATAAACTGCACCAAAAGCAATAATAGTAGGTATCATACGTTCATCACTCTCTAAGCTATATTGAGTTAAATTCATATTATATACTATTCCAAAGCCAATTCCAGATAATGAACTACAAGTTACAAAACCTGCTAAACTTTTTAAAGTTTCAGGAAAATTATCACTAATTGTTGCTATATAACTTTTTCTTTGTAATGAATAATGTTTCATAAAATCACCTATTTTTAATATATTACATAATTACTATAATGTCAACTACTTATTTACATTACCTATACAATAAGGGTATTCAATATTTTCTATAGTGACATTAACTATTTTATTAAGTAAATCTTTATTTCCTTTAGATTTAATTGATAAATAATTACCAGTATGTCCATATAAATAGCCATCCTTATATGTTTCAGGAATAAAATCTATATTTTGGTTAAGAAATTTATTCATATAATCTAATTCTAGTTGTTTAGACAATTCTATTAAAATATGAGCTCTTTGCTTTTTTATATGATTATCAATTTGATTATCCATTAAATTTGCTTTAGTTCCTTCTCTTCTAGAATAAGGAAAAACATGTAATTTAGTAAAATTTATTTTCTTTATATTATCAATTGTTTCATCAAACAATTCTTCTGTTTCATTAGGAAATCCAACTATTACATCAGTTGTAATAGACATATTAGGTCTAATAGTTCTTAATTTTTTTACCTTATTAATAAAATAATTGATATCATATTTTCTATTCATAAGTTTTAATATTTCATTTGAACCAGATTGTAATGGTATATGCATATGATCTACTAATACATCATTATTATTTATTATGTCCATTACTCGATCATTTATTTCAGTTATTTCAATAGATGAAATTCTTAATCGTTTTAAATCTTTTATTTTAACTATATCAGACAATAAATCAGCAAAATCATATTCATCATCGTGATAATTTCCAGTATGAATTCCCGTTAAAACAACTTCTTTATGCCCATTATTTACTAAATTATTAATTTCATTTAAAACATCTTCTTTTTTCTTACTTCTAACATTACCTCTCGTATATGGTATTATACAATAAGAGCAAAAATTATTACAACCATCTTGGATTTTAACAAAAGCTCTTGTTTTATCAAAATTATTTAATTGCATATTTTCAAACTCTGTATTAGATAAATCATAAATTTTACTTATTTTTTCTTTATAATTGTTAATATATTCAATTATTTTAGTCTTATCCTTATTACCTAATACAATATTAACACCTTCAATATTTAATACCTCTTGTGTTTTTATTTGTGGTAAGCAACCACATACAATTACTATTTTAGGATTTTTTTTAACTACTTTATGAATCATTTGAAAAGATTTGTGTTCAGCAATATTAGTAACAAAACAAGTATTGACAATGTATATTTCAGCATCATCAATACTTCCTTTTATGTATCCATTATTATCAAGTAAATCACTCATAACTTTTGATTCATAAGCATTTACTTTACAACCTAAATTAATTATATAATATTTCATAAATTATTTCTAAAATCTTTTAAATCCTTTAAAAACTTATCATTGTTACTATCTTTACCAAACACTGGTGATATAAATTCACTATTTTTAAATTTTTGTTCTTTTTCTTCTTCAGTTTTTATTTCTAAGTTTACATTATCAATCACTTTATTATCTGGTTGTTCTATTTCTTCAATATTTAATAATTCTTGAGGTATTTCAGGTTCTACTTTTTTTATTGGTTCAGTCATTTGTAATTTTTTTTCTTGAACAGCTTTTACTAATTCTTGGTAACTTATTATAGCATTTGCCTCTTGTTCTTCCTCAAAAGTAGTCATAGTTCTTTCATCTTTATTTTCTTCTAATGCCTCTATAACTTTTTCAATATCACTTTTTTCTTCTTTAACATCATCAATTGTTGTTTCAATTGGTTTAATTTTTTTTGGTTTTAAAATTATTAACAAAACTACAATTAATAATATTAAAGAAAAAGCAATTATAAAAACATATTTGTATTGTATTATATTTTCAATAATTGTATCCATAAACATCACTCCATTAATTCATAATTTAAAATGCTCAATAAATAAATGGGAACAGTTTCAACTCTTAATATATTTTTTCCTAAAGTAACTAATTCAAATCCCATATTTTTTAAATTTTCTTCTTCTTTTTCAGTTAAACCACCTTCGGGTCCTATCACCATAACAATTGTATCACATTTTAAATTATTTTTTAATACTTTTTTTATTGTATTATTTTTTTCTTTTGTGCTACAAACTATTTTTAATCCATTATAATTTAATTGTTCTATTTTTTTTACATTTGAAACAAAAGGAATATCTAATCTTTTTGATTGTTCACTTGCTTCTTTGCAAATTTTATTCCATCTTTCTATTTTTTTTGTTTCTTTACCATCTATTTTAACCATACTCCTAGTAGTTAAAATTGGTACTATTTCATCTACTCCTAATTCTGTTGCTTTTTGTAAAACAAAAGACATTTTTTGTTCTTGTAAAAGTGGTACACATAGTATAAATTTATGATTTTTTTTATTTTTTTCTTCTATCATTTTATCTATAACTGCATTATAATTTTTGTCTAATTTGCATATATATAATTTATTTTGATAAACAACTTCTATATAATCTTCTTTCATTCGCATAACAGTTTTTATATGATATAAATCTTCTTTTGAAAGAACTAAAAAATTATCTTTTTTTAAATTTGAAAAATATCTTTGCATTTTATTTATTATTATTTATCCATTCATTTAATAATGGTTCAGCCAAAAAACCAACTTTTTTATCAATAACTTGGCCGTTTTTAAATAAAATAAGTGTTGGAATAGACATAACACCATATGTTCTAGCTAATGACTCAAATTTATCAACATCAACTTTTATAATTTTAATATTATCACGGTTAGATGAAACACTTTCTAATACAGGTCCTATCATTTTACAAGGACCACACCAAGTAGCAAAAAAATCTACTAAAGCATATTCACTATTAATTGTTTCATTAAATTCATTTTCATTTTTTATTTCCATATCAAATTTCTCCTTTATAAGTTCTTATTAAATCTCCATAATTATCAAATGGTTCTATTTTACCTTCATCTATTAATTTTTTTAATGATTCCGGTGTAATTATTTCGTACTTTAAAAATAATTCAATAGCTTGATAATTAAATTCACTTTCACTAATTGTTTTATCACTATAATTATCTTTTAAAACTATAAACTCATTTATAACATTTACGCTTTTATCAGCAAATGATGATAATATTGGGGTATTATTTAATATTTTATCTTTATATTTTGAGTTATCTATAAAATCTATATCATAAAAAATTAATGATATAACATATAAAATAATAAAAGCAAAAACATAATGATATAATATACCTACTATAGCTCCTGCTATTTTAGATGGTAAACTTAATATAATTGTAGCATTAACTATTTTTTCAAATATAGTTGTGACCATTAATAATACTTTTAATACTAACGACAAAATTATTATACATATAATAAAAGCAAGTGCTTCATAAATTAATATATTAAGTATTTCAATATTTTTCAATAATCCAAATTTAAAGAAAGGTAAATATTCATACATAATTACAGATAATGGATTTTTTAAAAAATATGCAACAATTACCACAACTACAAATCCAATTGCTTCAACAACTTCTTTTGTAAAACCTCTTTTAAATCCTAAAACAGCACCAAACAATATAAAAATTATAATCAAAATATCTAAAATATTCATACATCACCTCTAATTATATTTTATTCGATAACTTCATATTTATAATTATTATCAACTTTTGTTATTTTTACTTGTAAATCATTACTAAATAATTCATTTGTTTTAGGATTAGTTATGTCATCTTCAACGAATCCTGCTTGTTTTAATTGTTCTAAAGTTAAAGTAATTGATTCACCATCATTTTCTGGCAATTCAAAAACATGACTACTTGCCCAAGTTTTTGCTCCTACTATAATATTATCAATTTGAATATTATATAAATCTTCTTTATTTTCTTTCATTATATTTGTAATAGATGTAATTGATATTAATGCTATAACTGCCAAAATAATAATAATTCCTAATAATTCTGCTAATGTAAATCCAGCTTTTGTTAATTTATTTTTCATACAATCTCCTAACTATTTATAAATTTTTGATAAAATATATAGTATATTAATTTTGTATTTTTTTCATTTTTTTTATTACTATTTGATATTTATCAAATCTTTTTTCAACTATGCCTTCAACTATATATATACTACCTATAATTATATCATAAATTTTATCAGAAAACAAAATAAATTCCAAATTATTTGTTTCATCACTGCCGGTTATAAAATACATATCATTGTTATTTTTAGTTTTTACTTTTTTTACTTTTTCTATAAAGATAATTGTAATGACATTTTTATTATAATATTTATTTATATCTATTAAATTAACAGCTTTGTATTTGTTTTTTAAATTAGTAACGGGATGATCACTTAAATATGTTCCAAAAACTTCAATTTCTCTTTTTAATAATTCTTGTTTATTATACTCTTGCATATTTATTAATTCAGGTTTTAAAGTATCTTCTAATAAGCCACCTAATTCACTATAATTAACTAACAAATCAATGTTACTATCAAATGTTTTTTGATTTATAAATTTTTCAAAACATCCTGCCTTATTTAATATTTCTAGAGTATTTTTATTTAAATTGGTTCTTGAAACAAAATCAAATATATCTCTAAATTTAGCTTTTTTTCTCTCTTTTATTATTGAAGATGCCACAGATAAACCTATACTTTTAATATTTGTTAATGGATAAACTATATTACCATTATTAATTATATAATCTAATTCACTAATATTAATATCAGGTTTCAAAATATTAATTTTACAAATGTTAATATATTCTCTAGTTTTTATTTCACTACCTATAACCATAGATAATAAATGTTTCATGAATACATTATAGTAATTAGCTTTTAAATATGCCATTTTATATGCTATCATTGCATATGAAACTGAATGAGCTTTATTAAAACCATATGAAGCAAATTTTAAAATTAAATCATATATTTTAGTAGCTATATCTTTATCATATCCATTTAAAATGCTTTGATTAATAAATTTATCTTTTTCTTTTAATAAAATATCTTCTTTCTTTTTGCTCATTGCTTTTCTTAATAAATCAGCCTCTGCTAAAGAGTAATTAGCCATTATATTAGCAATTTGCATTATTTGTTCTTGATAAATAATAATTCCGTATGTATTTTTTAAAATAGGTATTAAACTATCAGTAATATAATCAATTTTTTCTAAATTATTTTTTCTTCTAATATAACTATCAATATTATTCATAGGGCCAGGTCTAAATAAAGCAATAGCAGCTACTATATCATCAAAATTGCTTATTTTAAATTTACTAATAAAATTAATCATGCCACTTGATTCAAATTGAAATATACCAATTGTATCAGCTTTATTAAATATTTCAATAGCTTTATTATCATTAATTGGAATTTCATCAATTTTTAAATTAATTTCTTTTAAAATGTTATTTATTAAAGTTAAATTTTTTAAAGCTAAGAAATCCATTTTTAACAAACCAATGTCTTCTAAATATTCCATCGAATAACTTGTTATATATAAATTATCATGATAAGTTAAAGGAATTATTTCATCTAAATCATACTTTGACATAACAACTCCTGCTGCATGAATTGAAGTATGTCTTTTTAAACCTTCTAGTTTTAAAGAAATTTTATATAATTGTTTTAAATCATTAGTATTTAAATAATTTTTTACTTTAGGATAATTATCATATAAACTCAATTTAGGATCTAATAATCTAGCTATTTTATCGATAATATTAGAATCTATATTCAAAACTTTACCAACATCTCTTATTACTTGTTTACTACCTAACGTACCAAATGTAATAATTGGGGATACTTTCTTAATTCCATATTTATTAATACAATAATTTATAACTTCATCTCTTTTAGTATATTCAAAATCAATATCAATATCAGGCATACTAATTCTTTCAGGATTTAAAAATCTTTCAAATAATAAATTATATTTTATTGGATCTATAGTAGTTATTCCTAAACAATAAGAAACTAAAGATCCTGCTGCACTTCCTCTCCCAGGGCCTACCAATATACCATTTTCTTTTGCATATTTAACATAATCCCAAACAACTAAAAAATAATTACAAAACCCCATTTTATTTATTATATTTAATTCATATTTTAATCTTTCTAAATATATTTTATTTACTTTATTACCAAATATTTTTTTTAATCCCTCTATAACTAATTGTTTTAAATAAGAATAACTATCTAAATCATTTGGACAATCATATATAGGTAATAAATCTTGTTTTAATGGTAATTCTAAATTACATAAATCAATTATTTCTTCATTGCAATCATCTAAATATAATTGATAATTTAATAAATGATTATCATGTTTATTTATACTTATTTCATTTATTACAATCCCTTTTTTTATAGCATATAAATATTTCAAATATTCTTTATCTTTTTCTTCTAAATACAATACTTCATTTAAATATACTAATTTACCTTCTAAACTTCTCTTTTCATCTAGATTAGTATATCCTTTATATAAGTATTTATAAAATTTATAATCATCATAATTATTTAGATTATTATACGGAACAATACATATTAAATTATCACTATATTTTCTTAATATTTTTATATCAACAATATCTTTAGACTTAATTGTACTTAACTTTATTAAATTTTTATAACCATTATAATTAATAGCATATAAAACAATATTATTTATTTCTAATCCTATTATAGGTTTGATATTATTCTTCTTACACTTTATGTAAAATTCCAAACAACCATACATTGAATCATCAGTTATAGTCAAAACTTTTATATTATTTTTTAATGCATAATTTATTAAATCGTCTATTTTTATTAAACTACTTAATAAACTATTGTCTGTTTTTATATAAAGAGGTCCCATAATATCATCTCCCATAAATATTTTACTATATTTTATATATTTTTAAAAGAAATATTTGACTTATTTAAAATATTATAGTAAAATGTAATAGCAAAGAAAACAAGGAGGAATAATATGGCTAAAAAAATAACAAGCAAAAAACCTTTAACTGGTAATTTAAGATCTCATTCATGCAAAGCTACTAAGCATTCAAGAAAACCAAATTTACAAAAAGTAACATTAGATAATGGTCAAACAGTAAGAATGAGTGCTAGAGAATTAAGAACATTAAATAAAGCTGCTTAATACCAATTTAGGTATTTTTTTATAAAAAAAGTATTGGTTAATTATTACCAATACTTTTTTAATATCTACATGCATCAAAATTATCTGGATCATTATATGTTCTATACTTATCATCAACACAAGTTCCAGGTTGATTTTTTGCTTCTGTTATTTCAATTATATGAGTTAAATATTCACTAATACAAGTTTTACCAGTATTAGAATTACATTTGAAATCATATGTTTCATTATTTAAACTTCCAGCATAATCAGCATATGAATTATTGTTATTATAATCTCTTATTTCTTTTATAATTGATGGAGTTAAAATAAATGTATACATAGGTTCTTCAGAATAAATTTCATGTCCTTCTACACCTCTATTGTTTAAAATATATTTATCAACAATTTGATTTGTATTAGAACAATCATTTCTATTATCAAATCCATAGCACCAATTACTACCTGTATTTCTTCCTCCCGCATCTATATCAGGAAATGGATTATATAAATCAATTGGTCTATATATTAAGTTGATGTCTCCTTCTTTAGAACTTCCTCCTCCACCATCAGGATTTTCTGGTTTTTCAGGTATTAATTCAGAAGATACTTCAAAATCACAACTCCACTTTCCATATTTTGTTGATTCAATTGTTTTTAAAATTGTATCAACAGCTGTAACTTTATTTGGCAATTTATATCCTAAATCTTCATAAGTAATTGATAATAAACCATTGTCATATTGTTCTCCATATAAACCATCTGGTGTTTTATATTCTATAGGAAAATTACTAAATCCTAAATAAATATAATTAAATGTTTTGCCTTGTGAAAGATATTGTTGTTTTATTGCTTCTATTTGATCAGCATTATAAGAAACATGATTATCTTTACCTATAAATTGATAAATACCATCAGGCATCGTAAATTTAATATTGACTCCTTTTGACATTTTAACGTCAGTACATTTTTTAATACTTAAGTTTTCTCTTGTACAACTATTAGTTGAACTATCACAACTTGTTAAAACCTCAATTCCACCAATAACATTACGACAATCGTTTATGTTTTGTGTATCAGTAAAAGTTATTTCTTTATTCATTAATTCATTTTCTACTTTATATAAACCACTAATACCATTTATTTTATATTCAAAATTTACATAAGCTTTTGGATCAACATTATTGGAACTATATAACCATTGATCCCATGATGAACCAGCAGTTCCTGTAGATGATGAATTAACCCA
Organism: uncultured Bacilli bacterium; assembly: GCA_944331815.1. The sequence goes on along the minus strand of CALVIQ010000014.1, from coordinate 17,661 downwards.
AGTCGAACTCTTATCAGCATTATAACATTTTAGCATTTCATTATATATTCGTTTAGCTTCATTTACAATATCTTGATATTCCTTTTTTTTCTTTTCAACTTCAAAATCAACACTTGGATAATTACTACATGACGAACTACTACCACCTGTACCACTAGCAGCTGTCGAACCATTTCCATATTGAGCAGAGTCCCAAGATGTATAATATGGTTTATAATATTCGTATTCTAAACATTGGGTGTCACAATTATTATTTTGTTGATTACCTTGAGCATTATTTTGATTATTATTATTTTTATCATCTTCTTTACAAGGATAATCAGGATTTATTTCTGTACATATACTACATTCTGTTTCAGATGTTGTTTTATCACCTCCAGAATAAGTAATACTATTTTGTTGATCTCTTGCAACTAAGTATTCATTGAATGCTTTCTCTATTTTGTCATTCATTTCCTTTAAATCAGATTCAAATTCATCCCATTCAATTGATTTAGTTCTACAAGTTCTATTACCACTTATATTATGGCCGCCCCAAACAAAATATTGTCCTGCTTTTACATTAATAGTATCAGAATTAAATGCTCCAGTTAAATTTTCAACACAATAAACTTCACAGTAATCAGAACTTATATTTTCATCATAATATGTAAGAGTTTCTGTCTTATCAGAAAATTTATGAGGATTTATATCATAACTTGCTTGATTATCACTAAAAACACAATATTTCCAATAATCTTCTTCATTTAATTCAGAAGAAAAATCATTATAGTAAATATTTTCACCATCAATACATGTACCAACATTATAAATAGGAGTACAATTGTATTTCAACTTATCTTTATCGACATTATCACTTGAAACACATCCACTTTCTTGATATGTATCAACAGTCCAAAGTGGACCATCTTTATATTCTTGATATATTTGAAAGCATTTATTATATGTATCTTCATTACTTGAAATAAATGCATCTGTAAATTTACTATCTAAATATAGTGGTAAATTTTTACAATTTTCATTAAAATAATCTATTTTTATTTGATTACTATATTTGTTTTCTAAGCATTCGGTATCATCTGACCAATTCCATCCAGTTGATGTTGTATCACAAGTAACATTTTCATAAGGATTGGTTAGATTTGCATTAGCAAAATCAACATCTTGACAAATTCCTTCAGTGTGACCACAAGCAAGTCTTTCATATTTATTGTAATTCCATTCAGTTACACTTCCTACTGAATTTGGATCCGTATTTTGCTTATTTGTAACATATTGTTTAAAATTATTAACAAAATTTGTAAATATAGTTGCTTTATCATTAAAAATTGTTTTTATATCAGCAGTCGGTAATTTATATAAATCTGTATTACTTGATTGCTTATATGCATCATAAGCTCCATAACAAGTACACTCATTAATATACCATTGACTATCTACAACTTTTTGTTGACCATTATATGTATATTTTATTCCATTTTTAACTTCAGGTAATTGATATAAAGCATTAATTCCACCAGACTTATATGTTGTAGATAAAGTTTTAATAAAATTATTATAATTACTAATACCACTATTTACTTCAGCACATGTTACACCAATTGTGAATGTATCTCTAAAGTAAATCAAACCAATTCCTGCACCAGAATTACCGGTTACATATCGTTCTGCTAAAATATCCGAACCATTTCCACCTTTATTTTTAGCACAAACATTACCTAAACTAGTTGTTTCATTATATGATGCAGTTTCATTAATATCTACAATTTTTAAAGTACCATCAAAATAGCTTCCACTTGCTACGCCAGGCGCATCAGGAAATTTTTGAATAATTGAACCCGTTGTTAAAGCCGCACAAGGTAAAACTCTTCCCATAACTGAATTTACAGCTTTCCAATTTACATATCCTAAATGGCCTAATTCATAACTAGTTCCAACATACATAGTACCAGCATATTTTATCATTGTAATTGGTTCAACAGAAATCCATAAGTCGTTGAGTAAATCTACATTAGATGCAATTTCATTTATATAAGAATCAGATAATCCAAATAATTCTTTATATAAATTTTTTATCCTATCATCCATCAAATTCAATTTTGTCGTATCTGCCCATTGCCATATATCATCTAATTTCCATTGTTCGATATATGATTGTAAAGGGACATTAAAGTATGAAAAATAGCTGCTTAAATTTGATGCTGAATTCATTTTACTATTAAAATTTTTCCAAGGATTACCTACACCAGATTTTGTAATTTTACTATAAATATCACAACCAGCTTTACCTTTTAAATATTGTACTTTACTACATCCTGTTCCAAGAACAACATAATTTTCTGAATTATATAGAGTATCATAGTGATCACTTAATCCAATTATATTATAAGAATTTCCTATTTGTGTACCATCTGTTTTTAAAAGTGTTACTCTCATTCCTTTAATCACATTAGAATTAAAAACTGGCCAATAATAATTACTATCTGCTGCTGTACCTACTCCAGAAGGTAAACTAGTAATATCAGTAGCAGCATTTGCCTTACCAAAATAAATTACTAAACTAATTAAAGCTAATATTATAATTAAATACTTTTTTTTCATAACCTCACCTATACTATTAATTATATCAAATAATATCTGAATAGTAAATTATTTATCAACAATTTATTTTATTTTTATTTACGATTTTTATTTAATAATACAAATTTTTAACAATTTTAAAAAATTTTAAACAATTTTAAAAAAATATTTAAATTATTTAAAAAATGTGATATAATTTAATTACTTGTCTCGTTAGCTCAGTTGGTAGAGCAACAGACTCTTAATCTGTGGGTCTAGGGTTCGAACCCCTAACGGGACACCATTATAAAAATCAATCAGGTAAATCCTGATTTTTTATTTTATTTATAATTTGTTGATGTTCTAAACTATTAAAATAAGATTCATCTAAGATATTATCATTTAAATACTTATATTTAAACAATAATATTTTCTTTACTGATTCATTTATTCTTTCAATAGGAATATTATTTTTAATTGTTTGTATAGCATCTTTAGCATCATTGGGCATTAATAATATATCTACACCCGCTTCTATTGATTTTACATATATTTCTTCATCTGTATAAATATTTTTTAAAGCTCCCATATTTAAAGCATCAGTGATTACTAAGCCATTAAATCCTAATTCATTTTTTAGTAAATCTGTAATTAAGGTTTTAGATAAAGATGCTGGAATATAATCTTCAGTTATATTAGGAAACGAAATGTGACCTACCATAATTATTTTGGCACCATTATCTATAACAGCTTTGAAAGGTACTAATTCGTTTTTTAATACTTCTTCATATGTTTTATTAATTATTGGTAAAGAAATGTGTGAATCTACATCTGTATCACCATGTCCAGGAAAATGTTTATAAGTTGCAATCATTCCATTATCTTCTAATCCCTTACCTAAACTAACACACATTTTAGATACTAAATAAGCATTAGTACCAAAACTTCTATTACCAATTACTTCATTATTAGAATTAGAAAATATATCACAAACAGGAGCAAAAACAACATTTATTCCTAATGTTTTCATATCCTCTGCCATAACTTTTCCAACTTCATAAGCTAATTTAGTATCATTTGTTTTACCCAAATCAAACATAGATGGAATATAAGTTGCTTTTTTATCTTCTATATTTTGTAATCTTTGGACACTTCCACCTTCTTGATCAATTGATATAATTAAAGGTATTTTACTATTTTCTTTTAAATCAGAAATATATTTTTTTGTTTCATTAAAAGTAGTTATATTATTTTGATTAATAATGAAACCACTTGGTTTTACTTCATTTATAAAACTAATTAATTCATTATCAACTACATCATGAGTATCATATATAATTAACATCTGCCCTATTTTCTCTTCGATAGTCATATTACTCATTATTTCTTTTACTTTTACTTCTAAGTTTTTTTCTTTTGAAACATTTGGATTTTCTATAATTTGATAAGAACAACACACTAGCAAAAGAAAAAATAACCCAATTATTCTTTTTTTCATTTTATCATCTCTATTCTAAATTAATTCCTTCTCGTATAGTTTTTTATAAAATTCATTATTTTTAATTAATTCATCATGAGTTCCTTCATCTAATATTTTACCATCATCTATTAAAATTATTCGATCACTATCGATAACAGTTGATAAACGATGAGCAATAATTAATATAGTATATTCACCTTTCATATTATTAATAGCTTTTTGAATGCTTGCTTGAGTTTCATTATCTAAAGCACTAGTAGCTTCATCGAATAAAATTATTTCAGTTTTTTTAAGCAATGCTCTTGCAATGGCTAATCTTTGCCTTTGACCACCTGACAGAGTAATTCCACCCTCGCCAACAATAGTATTATAACCATCTTTTAAAGTCATAATGAAATCATGTAAACAGGCTGACTTACAAGCTTCTATCATTTCTTCATCAGTCATATCATCTTTAACTAATTTTAAATTATCCTTTATTGAAAAATTAAATATATAAGGGTTTTGAGTTATAATTGACATATTATTTCTAATTGAATCTTTTGTCAAATCATTTATATTAACATTATCAATCAATATTTCACCAGAGTCTATTGAATACAATCTATTTAATAGGCTAAAAATTGTTGATTTACCACTACCACTTCTTCCAACAAATGCAACAGTTTCATTAGCTTTTATTTTAAAACTAATATTTTTTAATATTATTTTATCTTCATTATAAGAAAAACTAACATCTTTAAATTCAAAATCACCATTTATTTTATTTAATACTTTATTACCAAAATTTTCTTTTTTAAATTTTTCATCATCGATTACTTCAAATACTCTCGTTGCTGCAACATTGAACTTTTTAGTCAATTCAATTAAATAGCTACAATATCTTAATAATTCTAACAATCGATCTTTATACATATAAACTATAACAAAATTAGAAATACTTAAATAATTATTTAAGCATAAATATATACCTAATATTATTAAAAACAAATTACTAAAATCTTTAATTGTTCCTGTTAATAAATTATATTTTGCATTTATTTTTTGCATTTTATAATTTTCATTATTTGATTCAACTAATTTACTTTCAGCTGTTTTTAAAAAATTATTTTCGATATTTAATGATTTTATATCTCTTGAACCTCTTATTAATTCACTAATTAACCCAGTATTTTTTTCAGATAATTTTCTTCTTTTTTTATCTAATTCAAAAAATTTTGTCATTCTAGTATGTTCTAAAATAAATATAATTAATAACATCAATAAAAAATAAACAAACATTATTTTATTAATAAAATAAATAGCTATCAAAATACCTATATTACTTATAACATCAATTAAACCATCACCTAAATCAGAAAATATATTAACTATTTCTTTAGTATCATTATTTATTCGATCTATAAAAACGCCAGATGAATTACTATCCAATTCAGCTGTTTCTAATTTCATAGTTTCTTTTGCAATTTTTACTTGAATTCTTGAAGTTGCTTTCAAAGAATATTTATGAAATAAAATATTGTATAAAAAATTAAATAATTTTCTTATTAATTCTACTATTAATGCAATTAATGTAATGTTAATTAAATCCCTAAACAATCCATTTGTCAAAAAAAGAAGCATCTTAGCGGATAAAAGTGGGGTTATAACGCTTATGCCACATAAAATTAAAGAAAACAATAAAAATAAAATTATATATTTTTTATCTTCTTTAACATAATCCCAAGTTTTTTTAAAATTAATTAATATATGTTTTAAGTTATCATCCATAAAATCACTTCCTAATTGAAAAAATATGCTATTAAGAATATATTGTTATCTTTTACGTCCTGTCATTTCTTTTTCTTCTTCATATATTAAGTTATTTTTTAATTCTTTTTCAATAACATTTATCTTTTTATTTAGTAATTCCATATATTTTTTATCTAAATAAATTGAATATTTTTCTTTAATATTTTTTTTATATCTTGCTAAATCATCTAAAGCAATTCTAGTATCATCATCATCATCACTTTCTAAATTTTCAATAATTACTCGCAAATAAAAATCTAATTTATTTTTTATTTTTCTTTTAATTATTTTTTCTATTAGAGATGGCTTTATGATAATTAATTCATTTACTTTAATTCCTTCATAAGGATAATTATTTTTAGGAGTTAATTTATAACTTTTTACTTCATCACAATTAACTAAAACTATTTCACCATTATATTTTTTTTTAGAAATTAAATATTGCCTCATATTAATCATCCCCCATTAAATCAGGTCTTCGTTCTTTAGTTCTTTTTAATTTCTGTTCATAACGCCATTTGCTAATATTTTCATGATGCCCTGATAATAACACATCTGGAACTTTCAATCCTTCATATTCAGCTGGTCTAGTATATACAGGATAATCTAATAAATTATCATTGAACGAATCATTTAAATGTGACTGTTCAGCAATAACACCATCAATTAATCTTACGACACTATCTGTTACAACCATACTTGCTAACTCTCCACCAGTTAATATAAAATCACCTATTGATAGTTCTAAATCAGCTAAACTTCTTATTCGTTCATCAAATCCTTCATAGTGACCACAAATTATAATTAAATGTTTTTTTTCTTTCAATTCATAAGCTTTTTTTTGATTATACTTAACTCCCTGAGGTGTCATCAATATAACAAATGAATCAACTGTTTTTATACTTTTTACTGCATCAAAAACAGGTTGTGGCATTAAAATCATTCCTTCACCACCACCATATGGATAATCATCAACTTTTTTATGTGGATCTTTAGAATAATCTCTTATATTATAAATATTTATTGTAACTTTTTTATTTAATATTGCTCTTTTTATAATTGATTCAGATAAAAAATTATCAAACATTTTAGGAAATAAGGTTAAAATATCAATTTTCATCTAATAAACCATCAATAACATTTATTTTTAATTCTTTTTTATCTAAATCAATGTTTAATATGAATTCTGGTACAAAAGGAATTAAATAACTTTTACTACGATTTTTAATTACTAAAATATCTTGTTTATTTTTTAATATATTTATAACTTTACCAATTAACTTATTATTATCATATACTTTTAATCCAATTAAATCTTCATCTACATATCCATCAATATCTAAATCTTCACGTTTTACAAAAACTTCATCACCTTTAAATATTATTGCATCATTAATATCATTAATATCATCAAATTTAACCATATCATAATTTTTATGTTTTCGATAAGAATTTATTAATACTTGTTGCTTTCTTTTTCCTAAATAAAGTTTATTACCTTTAAAAAAAACTTTATCTTTATATTTAAAATCTGATACGATTCTTAATTCACCTTTAATTCCATGAGTATTTACTATTTCTCCTACATACACCATATAAATCCCTACTTATCTAATTCATATAAAATAATACTTGTTGCTACTCCAACATTTAAACTTTCACATTTATCATTCATATCTATGTATATAAATTCATCACATAGTTCACTACTTAATTCACTCATTCCATTTCCTTCATTACCCATTATTATAACAAATTTTTCAATTTTTTCAATTGTTTTTAAACTTTTTCCATGAGTTACTTTAGTTCCATAAATTTTATAACCTTCATCTTTTAATGATGGACCAAATTCATTAATATCAGCTATAACTATATTTAAATGAAAAATTAACCCTTGACTAGCACGAATAACTTTCGAATTATATAAATCAACTGAGTCTTTACTTAAAACTAAAGTATCAATATTGAAGGCCACACAACTTCTAATAATTGTTCCTAAATTTCCAGGATCTTGAACACAATCTAAGTATACTATTCTATTTCCAATCAATTTACCTTCTTTTTTTCTACAAATACCGATAATATTTGTTGGGCATTCTAATTCACTTAAATAATTTTTAACGTTATTTGTCATATAGTAAGTCAAAACATCTAATGGAAGTAATTCATTTTCTTCTAATAATAATTCTTTTAAATAGCCTGTTTTATAAGCTTCTAAAACTAAATGTTTTCCTTCTACTAAAAATAAATTTTTTTTATCTCGATATTTTTTAGTTTGTAATTTTTTCAAATCTTTAATTTTACTATTATCAATTGAACTATACAACATATAACCACCAGGAATAGTATATCAAATTATTAATAATAAAACAATAAATAACCAATAAAAAAACTAAATTAGTTTTTTTCTAATTTAGCCAATACTTGTTTAGTAACTTCAATTGTTTTCTCTTTCACAGATGCAACAGCTTTTTCTAAAACTGGTGTTCCTTTTTCGATAGCATAATTTAGTAATTCTCCTGTTTTCTTCTCAATATCTTGAGCTTTTTTTTTGGCAATTTTTAATACCTTTTCTTTATCTAAATCTTCTAATTCAGCTTTAATCTCATCTATTTTTGTTTCGATATTTTCTTTTACCTCATCAATATCAATTTCTTTTGTTTTTGCAATTAATTCATCCATTTTTATTTTTAATTCTTTTCTTGTTTCTGAACCTTTTTTAGGAGCAAATAAAACTCCTAATCCAGCACCGATTCCTGCACCTAATAAAAATTTACCTAAACCACTTTTTTTCTTACTCATCAATATCACCTTTCTTTTTTCTATTTATTAACCAATTAATTCCATTGGAAATACCTGTAGCTATTTTATCACTAAAAGTATTTATAACATCAGTAGTATTATCGATTATATCAAATAATCCATTTAATTTACTAACTTTATAATCAACATCATCAACTATACGATTAACTTTTTTTAACGTTTTAATTAAGTTTACCATAGCAACAGTTGTAGTTATTATTAGTATAATCAAAGAAATATATAATATTACAATAAATAATTCTTTTAAATCGACAACCATTTCTATTCTCCTTTCTCATACATACTGTCAATTAAATCAAATAACTCACTTTCAGTATATTTTTTATCATCTAATGACTGTTTGACAACATTGTTTTCTAATTCATCATCAATTATATTAATTGTATCATCTTTATCAATTAATTCTTCAAATAAATCTTCTTCTTTTTCTTCATGAATAGTTAAACTATTTAATGTATTTTCTAATTCATCTTCTAAAGTTCCATAAGCTTTTTTCCTTACCTCATCTATTGTTATAGTTGTGTTAGTATAATGTTTTGGTAAATCTTTTTTTGTTTTTATATCTTCTTTATTATAATTTTTATCTAACACTCCATAAACTGGTGAAATAATTGGTGTTGGCTTAAAATATTTTTTTTCTTCTTTTAAAATTTTAGGTTGTTCTTTTAAATAACTTGATTTTATTTCTTTTTTTGGTTGTTCTAATTCTTTAAAATATTCATCATCAAAGAAAATTGGTGCTTTTTGTTCTTGTTGTTGTATTTTTGGTTCTTCTTTTATATTTATCTCTTTTTCTTCTTTAGCTGGAGCTGGTATTTCAACTTGTATAACTTCACTTTTAACTGGTTCTTCCTCTTCTGTAAATAAATTTTTTACTTTATCAAATAACCCCATTATTCCACCTCATCTTCTAATTTTAAGAAATCATCTGTTTCTTTTTTTGAAGTAAAAATATCATATTTTTCTTCACTCACCAAAAACTCATCATCTAAAACTACTTTTACAACTTTATCATTAAATTTTACAGTTGATAAAATATATGTCATATTTAGTACAACATCATTTATATCATTATAATCAACTAAAGCTTCCATTTTTGAATAATTATACATATATTCAATAAAATAACGACCATTTTCTTGTTTATTTATCTCTAAATAACCATTTTTATCATTTATTTTTATTTTTTTTGAATAATATGCATCTGAATCTTCTTGATATTCATTTACAACTTTATAATAGTAACTAATTATATCTATATATAAATAATAATAATTACCATCTGAATATAAAACATCATTATAATTATTTGTATCTATATAAGATACACCTCTTGGTATATAATACTTGTATCCTTTACCTATTTGATTATACAAATTATTACTTTTAGATAAAACAACTCCTACTATATTATCAATACTACTAGTATCTATTCTTACAATGGAGCAACCACATAATAAAAGTAGAAAAACACATAGCAACATTTTTTTCATGTGACTCACCTACTAATATATTATATCAAAGATTTTGACACTTTGGCAATTATTTTTTTAATTTTTTGTTTATTACTTTTAATTTATAAATTGGTAAACCTAAGTTAACAAATTTTTTTTCATATTCTGTTTGAATATTATCATGGTCCAAATCAGAATATAAGTCTAATTTTATCTCTTCAAAAATATAATTATTTTGGCTAAAACTAACTAATGAATATTCAAATAATTTTTTGTTATCAGTTTTCATTTCAATTATGTAATCATCTTTAAAAATCTTGCTGTATTTATCTAAAAAAATCGGACTTGTTAATCTTCTATTTGCATGCTTTTTTTTAGGCCATGGATCTGAAAAATTCAAATAAATTTTACTTATTTCTTTGTTAAAAACTTTATCTATTTCACTAGCATCCATACAAATAATTTTTAAATTATTTAGTTTTATATTATCCAATTTTTTAAAAGCACTTAACAAAACTGTTGGATATTTTTCTATTCCTATATAATTTACATTAGGATTACTAAGAGCTTTATTAATAATAAAATCACCTTTTCCCATACCTATTTCAATTTCAATATTATTATTATTATTAAAAAGTTTGTAAAAATTATTTATATATTCAAATGGATTTAAAATATAGTAATCACTTTTACTTATTATATCTTGTGCACCTTTTTTATTTCTTAATCGCATAATATCACCATTTATTATTATACACCATTTTTAAACTAAAGCATATAATTAATTAGAAACAAAGGAGGATTTTTATGAAAAAAGAACGTGATTGTGGTATGCAATATATGGGTGCTATGCCAATGATGCCAATGATGCCAATTCCAAATCAAATGCCAAATTATCAAATGCCAAATTATCAAGTGCCAAATTATCAAACCAGTAATCAAACTAATGAATTAATAAATCAAATAATTAATTTAGAAAAAAGAGTTAGTACTTTAGAAAATTTAGTTAATAATACCCCTTATAATAACTCTAACTATCAAATGATGTAAAAAAACAAACCTTAAAGTTTGTTTTTATTTATTGAAGAATAATTAGAGTGAGCAATTTTTTTTGTTAAATATGCTGTATTAATCGTATAAATTATAGAATCAGCTAAATCATATATATATTCATCAATTTTAATTACTCTACTTAAACTATAATCGCAATTTAAACTAATTGAATAAATTATATATTTATCCATATCTTTTGGTAATTCTTCTATATTATAAGTATATAATTTTTCAATATATTTTTTTAATCCTAACCACTTATAATATTCAATGTTACCATTTAAGGTTCTTTTATAAAATTTAAAATAATAAATTAATGAAATAGATGCAATTAGTAAAACAACTAATGAAGAATAATATGTAGTTTTATCAATCAAAACTAAACTTATAAATATTCCTACAACTGAATAAATAATACTTGTTATTTTTATTGTAAAAGTATCTACGAAAAAATCTTTTTCTTCAGCTTCATTTGTTGCAACATTTAACCAATTTGAATATATGTTTAAAAATTCATCATAATTTTTGGCTTTATGTTCAAAATTAATTAAACTTATTTCATTTTTATCATCAAAAATTAATTTTAATAGCCATTCTTCACTTGAAGTGATATTTTTTATTTTATGTTTTTTTAAAATATAATCTTTTTTTGTTTTTTCTATTCTTATAACATCTTTATTTATTAAATATAGAATTGATGCAACTAAATCATCATTAGTGATTTTTTTGTGCATTAAATATCCAACTATTGTTGGATTACAATATTCTGGTATATTTTCATAGTATTTATATTTTTTTACTTTTTGATTATATTTTTTGTATATATGGTATAAAATAATAAAATTACCAATTATCCAAATTGTCAAAATACTTGTAAATAAAACTTTTGTTATGTCTTCTTTTCTTTCTATTTTTGGTTCAATATTCATAAGTTTTACTAACAACTGTGTTTTTAAAGCATCTTTGTTATTCAATTGTGTAACTAATTCGTAAGCTTTATTATAATCATCTCTATTTAAACTGTTTTCAACTATTGAAACAGAATTATATGCATTTTCTTTTAATAATTCATATTCTTTATTGGCATTACTATTAAAATCAAAATTTAAATTATCTTCTAATTCTACAATGGAGGAAAAAGCATCTTCATTAACAATTTTATTACTATCAATTCTATCAAAAACTAAACGAAAATCAAAATAATTAACAGTTTCTAAATTTGTTACGTTAATTTTAATTGTTTCTTCATCTATTTTAGTAACTTTTCCTTCTTGCCCATGAATCCAAATTTCTAATATTTTTTTATTATTTGGAACTTTAATTGTAAGTTCAAAATTATCAATTTTTTCTTCCATATTATAGAATAATGGAAGCATAACCTCGGAAATATCATTATAATCTATAACCATATTTTTTAAAGTATAATTAATATAAAAATCTTTGTTCATTTTTGAAGAATTATATATTTTAATACTTTCACTATTTTCAGTTTTTTCTATTTTATAAACACCATAATCTCCTTTAGTAGCATTAGCAGAATTTTTAAATAAATCCCCTGTTTCAATTATTTCAGGTATTGTTAATTTATTAGAAAATTCAATTGATCTAATCTCATTTAAGTTTATTCCACTACCATTATACATTTGTTTATCCGCTACGACTAAGGCATCTCCCTTGTAACCTTCATAATTATCACGATATTTAATAATTCTTTCAAAGCCATTATAATCTCCAGTCATTTTAAACATTTCAACAACTTCGATATTACCATTTTCTAATATTGTCATATTGATTTTATAATTAGTTATATTGTAGGCATTAATTTTTGGAATAAACAAGAAAAAAAGTAATAAAAATAATTTTTTCATTTATACCTCCTAAAAAAAGCTTACAAATGTAAGCTTTTTAAAATTGTACTTTTGGTACTTCTTTATCAGCTTCGCTAGCTTCAAAGAACGCTTCTGGTTTAAAATTAAACATTGCAGCAATAATATTAGAAGGAAACATTTCCAATTTATTCTTATAAATAAGCACTGCATCATTGTAAAATTGTCGAGCATATTGAATTTTATCTTCTGTTTCTTTTAAATTAGCTTGTAAATCTAAAAAATTAGTATTTGCTTTTAAATCAGGATAAGATTCTGCTACTGCCATAAGTCTTCCTAATGCTCGAGATAATTCGCCATCTGCCTTAATTTCTTCTTCAGTAGTTTGAGCTTCAACAACCTTATTTCTTGCGGCTATAACATTTTCTAATGTTTCACTTTCATGTTTAGCGTAACCTTTTACTGTTTCTACCAAATTAGGAATTAAATCTGTTCTTCTTTTTAATAAAACATCGATTTGTGACCATTGATCTTTTACCTTGTTTCTTAATGAAACCAAACTATTATAAGTTGTTCCAATAAAAAGTAAAACTAATAATAAAATAGCTCCAATTACTATTAAAGTAATCATCCAACCTTCCATATTCTTAACCTCCAACAATATTATATAATAAATGTTTAAAAAAATAAATACATATTTTATATTTTTTTAGACAAAATAAATTTGAAAGGAATGATAAGCATGAATATCGATATAAGAAAACATATTATTTCTAATTTTAAAGATGCTGATGTAAGTGAAATAAAAACTTCTATTGAAGCTTCGATTAAAGAAAAAGATGAAATAACATTACCAGGATTAGGAGTATTTTTTGAAGTATTATGGGCTAATAGTGATGAAAATAGTAAAGAATATATATTAAATACTTTAAAAAATTCATTAAAATAACAAAAAAAGGTTGACAAAATCAATCTTTTGAATTAGTATATATAGTACCAATTCGAAATATTTTTGAATTGGCGCTAGTATCACACTAGCCAACCCCTTTTTATTCTTTTATGCGAACTATTCCTATAAGGGATAGTTCATTTTTATTATAATATATTAATTTCTATTTAGTCAATCTTTTTTATTTTATTAATGTAAACATATGTCAATGAATTTTTATTTTATTGTTAGCTATTTCTTCTAATGCTCTTCCAATTGGTTTTTTAGAAATATATTCATTTTCTTTTAGTTGAAAATGCTCAGTTTTTTCTATTTCATGGGCCCTCTTAGAAACGATATTTACTAGTAAATACTTAGATCCTACTTGATTTAATAATTTGTCAATTGATGGATATATCATTTAATCACTCTCCCTATATTTATAATAAACTATTATTTTTCATTTGACAACTAATATCTTATAATTTGACATTATTTGACAATTCATTGTATATTTTATCTATTTGTTCTTTATTATATATTCTTTTATTTAATCTTTTATCAATAGTATTATATAATAATCTTCTAGTTGTTAACCAGACACCAGTAACTTTAAATGTTAAACGACTATTTAAAATAATATAATTAAAAGTATCTTTTCTTAATATGAAAGGATTTTTTATTTTTTTATCATTTATGTACCAATAATCATCATTTATATCTCCTTTTAATGTTCCTATTTTATTTAAATTTACAAATTCGAAAACACCAGCCTCATTAATTAGAATCAAATTATTATTTACAACTAATGTCTTCTGATATGTATCTAAGTTTGATAATTCTGATATTATCATCTCATTATTCGTGTGTCGCTCTATTTTTCTAAATGGATTAACTTTTTCACCATTTTTGTCATAGTCTATCATAATTTTTATAATAGTTCCTGTATTTATAAATACTAATGCAAAATATAACATAACTATTCCAAAATTATTTAGCATTGGATTAAATAATTTTAGTAAAAATATTGCAAATACAATTATATAAATAATCATTAATGAATAAATAATACTTTTTTTCATCCTACCACCTAATATAATTCTATCATATTTAATTTAAATTTTAAACACCATTATCATTAAAACTATAATATTTATCTTTACCAATTATTATATGATCTAATACATTAATGCCCAATAATAAGCCAACTTCTTTTAATTGTTTAGTAATAATAATATCATTATTAGATGGGTTAACATTACCAGATGGATGATTATGAAGGCAAATAATACTTGTTGCACTTAATAAATAAGCTTCTTTAAATACTTCTCTAGGATGAACTAAACTTTGATTAATTGTGCCGATAAATAATAATTTATCTTTAATAATATGATTTTTTGTATCTAAATAAACACAATAAAAATGCTCTTGCAATTTATCACTTAATTTATCTTTATAATAATTAAATATACTTTCTGATGAATATATTTTTATTTGATTAATATTATTTATTTTATTATTAATTCTTTTACCCAATTCAATACTAGCTAAAATTTCACACGCTTTTGCTTTACCTATTCCTTTAATTTTAATTAAATTTTGATAATTAATATCTTTTAAATTATTAATATTATTAATTTCTTTTAAAATATTATTAGCAAGTTCTTTAACTGATAAATCTTTTGTTCCACATTTTAATAATATTGATAATAATTCTTCATTATTTAAGTATTCTACACCATTATTAATTAACCTTTCACGAGGTCTTTCATTTATTGGAATATCTTTAATTAATATACTTATCCCTCCTCTTTATACTTACTTAATGTTTGTTTAATTATTTCCTTTATTGTCTCTTCTTCATTTGTTTCTTTTAAAACCATATCATACTGTCTTAAAGAATTTATTAAATCATTATCTGAAATTGTTGTTGTTTTAATAATTGTATTAATATCTTTATTTTTATAATATTCTTGAATTTTATTTACATTATCACTTTCTAATGAAATACCAATATAAACATAATACATATTATCAATAACACTATATATATAATCAGATAAATGTGAGGTATTTTCTTGCATACTTTCCATACTAGAATAAACACCTTGTTGAACTAAATAAGCTGTTTCTTTCACATTAAATACTGGTATTATATTAACACTTTCATATTCTTTTAACATATAAAAAGATAATAAAAAACCGACTAATAAAGATACAATAATAGTTAATAAATATTTTTTCATATTCTCACCATTTTAATTATATCCTATCAATCAGTTATATTTTGTCGAATTAAATTAATTCATCAATTTTTGAAACAATATCATTTACATGCACATCAAATACTTGATTTGTTTCTCTTATTTTTAATTCTACTAAATTATCTTTAGTTTTTTTACCAACTGTAATTCGATATGGAATACCAATTAAATCCATATCATTAAATTTTACCCCTGCTCGTTCATCACGATCATCTAATATAGTTTCAATATTGTTTTTAGTTAAATTATTATATATTGCATTAGCAATTGATTTTTGAATATCATCTTTTTTATCAATTAAAACAATAGCTACTTTGTATGGCGCAATTTCGATTGGCCAAATAATACCCTTTTCATCATTTCTTTGTTCAACTATTGAAGACATTATTCTACCCAAACCAATACCATAACATCCCATAACAACTGGTTTTAATTCATTGTTTTCATCTAAATAATTTAAATTTAATGCTTTAGAATATTTAGTGCCTAATTTAAATGTATTACCTATTTCAATGCCATGTTTAAAATATAATTTTTTCCCACATTTTGGACAAGCATCAAATTCTTTAACGTTTTTAATATCTCCTACATAATCATATTTAAAGTCAGTTGTATTTACATTTTTATAATGATAATCTGTTTTGTTTGCACCTACTATATAATTATATTTATATAAAATATCATTATCAATTACTATTTTAATATCTAAACCGATTGGACCTGCAAAGCCAACTTTAGCATTAGTAACTTTTTCTACTTCTTCTAATGAAGCTAATTCAATTGATTTACCATTTAATAATTTTCTTAATTTTGTTTCATTAATTTCTCTATCGCCACTTACTAAACAAGCATATAAAGTATCATCAACTTTATAAATTAATGTTTTAACAAATTTATCTTTATCTTCTTTTAAATAATCAGATATTTCTTCAATTGTTTTAGCATTAGGTGTATGAACTAATTCCTTTTCTTTATACTTTTCAGCTTTTTCTTTATTTATTACACATTCACTTACTTCGATATTAGATGAGTATCCACAATCACATAAAACTAATATATCTTCACCAATATCAGTTACTGCTTGAAATTCTTCACTTAATAATCCCCCCATAACACCTGTATCAGCTGTTACAATACGATAATCTATACCAATTCTATCAAATATATTTTTATAAGCATTAAACATTTTCATATATGATTTATTCAAACTATCTAATGAAGTATCAAAACTATAAGCATCTTTCATAAAGAATTCTCTTACTCTTATTAATCCATATCTAGGTCTTGGTTCGTCACGGTATTTGTTTCCTATTTGATATAAATTAAAAGGCATATCTTTATATGATTTAATTTTCATTCTAGCAGCTTCTACAAAAAATTCTTCATGAGTAGGACCTAATACTAAACTTCTATTATATCTATCCTTTAAACTAAACATATCATGACCAAAATTATCTCTTCTACCACTATTTATATATACATC
>CALVIQ010000013.1 GCA_944331815.1 uncultured Bacilli bacterium | reverse complement strand
AAGAAACTATTCCACCGAAGACAGAATAAATAGCTCCCCAACTACTATCACTAGGAAATATAGCCATGGCAGTAAGAGAAATTAAAACACCAAATACGATGAATATTAAACCAATAAAATTATTTTTGTTTTCTAGTTTTTTATTAGTATAATCGATTGTATTAATTATATTTTCTTCTAACTTTTCTTGGTATTCTTTATTATTTACTACTTCTCCACTCATCAAATCATTTAGGGAAATATCAAGTTCACTACATAATGGTTTAAATAGTGATAAATCTGGCATATTTCTCCCATTTTCCCAGTTGCCAATGGTACGATCAGATACTCCTAATTTCTCAGCTAGGTCCTGTTGAGTCATATTCTTATTTTTACGACATTTTGCAATAAATTTACCAATTTTTTCTTGATTCATATTTTCTCCTTTCGTACACATCATATAAAAAGTTTGAAATTTTTAACAGGAAATATATCAAGGGTTATTTATTATCTTTCCATTCGTGATAAAGAATATCTTTTAAAACTAACATGCTATCTAATTCATTAAAACCATAATTATCTTTTAGACTATCTTAATCAGCCTTTATTTTGATTAGTTTCCTTAATAGCAGCTTGTGCCACAGTCATATTCAAGGGGATTTTTTTCAAAAGATCCAAAACGAATACAGTCTGACTTACTTTTTTTCAATCTTCACATTTATTATACCATCTAAATACTTCATATACCAGTCAAAAGAGTCATTATTTACTACAATTTTTTCTATAAAAGAGTCGATTATTCCTTCATTTACTTCTTCGCATTTAATAATTTCATTAATTACATCATTTAATTTTATTTCATCAGTTTTATCAGTATTAAAATATGAAAAAGCATTTTCTCCATAGTCGGCAACTGAAATTTTTAGCAATATACTTAAATTCCTTTTTTACTAGATATATGTTCCCATCTTTGTAATTCTACTTGATGAACTTCAAATGTATTTTGATATTTAGTATCAAAAGAATTAAATATATCACATATTTTACTAGCAAGCTGATCTTCTCTTGGTTCAAATAATGATAATTGTTCTATTTCATAAGGATTATTATTACTTTCTTCTATTGTAGAATCATAATCATCTTCATAATCACTAGGATTTATATCTAATCCATTAACAAAATCAAAATGTTCTTCTTCAGCTTTGGCAAATGCCTCATCATATTATTCTTCTGATACTTCTTTATCATTTACATAATATTTATCATTATCTATTCCTAATGTATATATCTTATCTTCTTCATTTTTAGATTTTTTATTAATATAAGCATATTTATTATAAAATTTATTATAAATATTATTTAACAAATTATAATTTATTTCACTTTGATTACTTATAGTTTCTAAAAAATCTTCTTTTTTTCTTCAGTTAATACACTATCTTTAATGTAATTATTTAATACTGATGTTCTAATTATTTCATAAGCAATATTAATTTTATCTGCATCAATTGAAAACTCCTTATATAAATCGTTAACTTCTTTATTAACAACTTGCATGCATTTTAAAATATCTTCATTAGATATTATTATAATTATTTTTTAAATGATTTAAACTAAAAGTATTTTTAGACAAAAAAAGTGAAGTCATTGTGTCAACAATAAACTCCACTTCATTATCTTTTAAATCTATGTAATTATCTTTTATTTTATTGCCAATTATTTGATGAAATACATTATATATATCATCTCTTACATTAGTATTTGCAAAAGATATTTTGTATTTATCTTTATAAAATTCTAATATTTCGTTATCAATTATATGATAATATTTCCATTCTTTATATTCTTTGCCATAAGTTTGTCTTATATCAAACACATAATATTTATAATCTAAATTTAAAATAGGTATTCCTTTACTTCTAGGTTTGATTCTTCTATCAATCTTTTCACTATTCCATTCATTAAATGTATAAAATACTGTTCCACTAGGATTATATGAATATAAAGTTAAAATATTATCGACACTATGTTTATCAAAATGTCTTGCCCAGAAATTAATAAATTTATTCCAATTTACTTGTTCTTCTCCAAAAATTTTATCACATAACATTTTAAGTTGTGCAAATTCATAATCGTCTATAGATATAAATATAAGACCATCTTCCTTAAGTAATGTCCTAGCTAATTTTAATCTTTTTTGCATAAAGTTTAGCCACTTGCTATGCCTATAGCCATCTTCCGCATTTACAAATTTATCATTATATATAAAATCATTTTTTCCTCTATTATATGGAGGATCTATATAGATTATATCAACGGAATCAATATGTGTATAATTTAATACCGAAAGGGAATGGAAATTATCCCCTTCAATCAATATATTATCGATTCCATTATTGTCAATATTACGACTACTAATTTCATTTAAAATCGGAAAATATTAAATTATCATTAGGAGATGAAATTTATATGTCATATACGGAAGTAATGCAATCTAAAAGTAATGAAAATATAGAACATATTGAACCAATTGAATTAAAAGACAAACCTCAAGTATATTCACAAGCACATTTTGTTAGAATCAAAACTGGGGAAAATGAAAACAAACTATCTTTAAAAATTGGAAGATACAAAAAAGTAAATGGTATGAAGAATATATAAAAACGGGAATTCTAGAAGTTAAAAACCCTAAAAGTGAATTAACACTTGATAACGATGAATTAGACAAGCTCGTTAAATATATTAACAAAAATTATTATCCATTATTAAATAATGAAAAAAAATATTTATCACTTGATAATAATGCTATGAATGAATTAATAAAAGATCATCCAGAAAGTATATCATTATTAATCACTACTGCTATCAATCATGATATTGATTTATCAGACATTAATAAATTAATTAGTTTTTCTAATAGAAAAAAAGCATTAAAAGAGTTTAAAGAAAATTATAAAAATGATGTGAATGAAAATGTATGGCAAAAATGGTTTGAAAAAAACAGTTGGGTATTAGGAACAGATTTTGTGAATATTTCTGATGATAGAAGAATTGATGTAAAAAATATTGCAGACTTTATTGCTAAAAATATGGATGGATTTGTTGATGTTATAGAAATTAAAAAAATAGGAGAATCAAAAAAATTTTTTGAAGATAAAGAAGATCATGGAAATTTAGTGCCATCGTCATCACTTACAAGAGCGATTACACAATTAGCAAATTATTTATCAACACTTGAACATAAAGCCAATGATTTAGACACCACAAATAGACTTGGAAAATTTTAAAACCCAGGGGTACATTAATATATGGAAGCTCACAAAATTGGGGTGATAAAGAATATCATGCATTTAGACTATTAAACTCATCACTCAATAATATTACAATTTACACATATAATATGATATATAATAGAGCAAAAAAATGAATGAACATTTATCAAATTAATCTACAATATATCAATCGTAATACATAAAAAAATCTTAATAATAAGATTTTTTTTGTTAATTAATTATATTTAATTTTGTTCTGCTTTTCGTTCTAATTTCATAACTCTTTTATCAACTTCATTCGTAATTTCAATATTTAATGTATGACTAAGAGAAAATGTTGCATTAGGAGAAACAATGTCATAATCTTCTAATGCACCCAAATTATTTTGATATAATTTATAACACTTATGAGCAGTAGAAATTGTTTCAATTTCAACTACTTCACCATTTAGCAATCGATTATATTCTTCCTCTGTTAAAATTTTAAAGTAGCCAAAAGAAGTACCTCTTTCGCTGTTTTTATGTTGAAAATCAATATGGAATGATGGATCATATAAAACAGCTGGAAAAGTATCATATCCTTTCGGAAAAACAATATTATATGCATGATTATTACCGTCACGAGTACCAATTACAATTTCTGAATTAATACCTAAAATTTTAAATATATTTTGGGCAAGTCCTGCATTTTCAGAACACAAACCAATTTTTTTTGCTGCAATTTCTTTTATTGACACATCACTAATTCCTTGTATCATTTTATCATAATATAATCTTGTTCTATCATAAATCCTATCATAAACATCTGAACTATACCCTTTGCTTAAATAATGATGACAATATAACATAATATCTGTAAATAAAGAAAATTCATTATAGTTAGAACCAGCAATATTTTTTAAAAATTCAACATACGAATCAATATCATCATATACTATTCTTGGTGATTCATGTGTTCTAATATCTTGACATACTTTATATTTAGTTTTATAAGAAATATAATCTCTATACACACAAGTATTATTTGGATCAATTGTTGCTTCATGACTTTCATTTTCTAAAGCATAAACTCTTGAAACCACAAAATTTCTTATATCTTCTTCACTTTTAAAATGTTGGACTAATTTTGAAATTTCTTCTTTAGTTATTGATTGTGAAATTTCATTATAAGCTTTTTCTTCCGACATTTTCATCACCACCTATTTTTTGTTCATATACTTTTCTTAAAACTTTTGCTAATTTAACCTGTGCTATTGTCTTTTCATATTCTTCTTTTTTAGATATTTCATCAAAATTTTCTTGTGATAATTTTCTATTTAAAGAATCTCCATTACCAAATAAAGCACTTAAAAATAATGATTCAGCCATTGCTTTTTTATCGCTTAATTTTCTATCAACCACAATTTTTTTAATTGATTCAATATCATAAGGATATTTCTCTGGATTTTCATAAAATTCTATTTTTCTAACGTTAATTAATAATTTTAATAATTGCTCTGCTGATAAATAATTATCATACATTATTGAACGATAATCGCATAATCTCTCGAAAACTTCATCATAATTAAAACTATTTCTAATAAATTCAGGAACCATATGATCATCTGATAATACTAAATGGCTTATTAAATTTTTTCCATCAATAAATTCTGAAATTTGATTAAAGGCATAAACCATACTTTTAGGCACAGCTTTTATCCCATCATTTTCAACAATATCTTCAAATTCCCAAACTGTATTTTCTTTAAACTCATCAAATCGTCTATCAACATAATCATGACCTTTCATTAGTGATAACGTGTCTATTTCGTCCTTTGTTCGACAAAAATAAGTATATGAATTTAAATAATTAGTATCAGTATTAGTTCTTTTAGAATCCCATGTAGGATCAAGATAATACATTGCTTCAACACCATATTTATCATCTTTAATATATATAACATTTCTAGCATGACCTGTTCTTTTACCTTTATTAAGCAAAAATACCATATCAGATTTAATATCTAAATTTTCTAAAACTTTATCTAAAATATTAGCAAATCCGACACATACAATTTTATCTCCTGATAAAACTGAAGATAAATCCCTCGAAATATTATAGTCTTCATTTTTGCCCTCATGAATATATACCCTATCTCTCACTAAATCATAAGCATACATCACTTGTTCTAATGGACTTAAATTATATTTTTTAATTTTTGAAACAATTTCATTAATTGCATTAACAGTATTTTTATAATCAATTATTCCAATTCTTTGTTGATTTCCATCAATACAGACTTTTAAATTTTCTAATGTTGTAAAGTATTCATCTATTGATGCTAAATCTTCATTATTAATAGAAAATTCTTCATTTAATATTAATGGATATGATTTAATAATTGGATTATTTTTTACATATTCAGCAGTTTCTGATGTTGATTCTAAATAAATTTCACTAATTGTTGACGATATATTTATATTACTATTTAATAAATTATTAACTGTTTCTATTGAATCGTCAAATGTATCATCATCATCTTGAATTTTGCTATTTTTCATATAATCTAATTCATTCTTTAACATCTTTCTTAAGCTTTCTTCTCTTAATAATTCACTAAAATTAGTATTACTTGAAGTATATAAATCAAGAACTATTGTATTTGAATCAAATGATATACCCATTCCAATTTGTGGTTTTGAGTATTCATCACGTATTTTTAAATTAATAACTGTTTCCATTCTATTTCCCCCTTTTATTTTCTTAATCTTTTAATATGTTTTTGAACATCCATTAATTCTTTATTACTTAAAGATGAACATTGATATATATGTGGATAAATTTGATCATCATCAGGAATATATCCCATTTTTTCTAATTGCTTTAATGGATTAGACATAGTTAAACAAGTTTGATATAATTTATCATCCACAACTGTACCTGACCATGCATGGCTTCCAAGTGGATGTGAACCATTAATTGTTGTTGTATCACATTTCATATATTGATTATTTAATAGAACTTGCATTAACCTTGCTTGTCCTTCACAAATACCTTTTTTATGCAAATACGTTCCAAGTGGCTCTGATGCCCAGTTATTTATACCATTTGGATTATTACGCCATTCTCTACCATCTCTTACAACAACTGCTTCATTTGCAAAACTGATATGTCTTTTAATAAAATCATAAGCTAACCATATTTTATCAAAATCAGTAAATTCTTCTACATAATATAAACTATTTAACCTACAGTAATAATCAAAAACAATTTCTTTTAATTTAATGGCATCATTTAAAACTCTTTCATCAACTTTTTCTTTTATTTCGTATAATATTGCAGGTGTACACCAAATCAATTTTTCTTCAGGTAATAATAATTTTCCTTGAGCAGATTCTAATCTTAAATCTCTTCTCTCTAAAGAAACTGGATTACGATCAATTGTCATCTTTAAATTTGTTTCTCCATTATGTTTCCATCCTATTTTTTCCATTATTGCATTATATGCTGGTAATGTGCTATCAGATAAATTAAATGTTATATCAATAAAATGTAATTCATTAATTGCCTTCAAAAAACTATATCTCAAATAAAATTCTTCGTCTGATGTAATAATACCTTCATCATAAAAATTAGCTTCTAATAAAGGTAATTGAATGCCTTTTTTTAATGTTTGATTTATAAATTCATTATATTTATCAAAAGATAATTCTAATGATAAATATTTGGGTTTATTACTTCTAGGTAAAGGTGTTCTTTCAGCTAAAGAAAACCTATCAACTTTTACAAAACTTTGATATTTATCCATTTTAAATCCCCCTAAAAAAGACCCATTGAAAATACAATGAGTCTTTAAATGTATAATTAGTTATTTTTGCAACCCCCATTGTTCCACAACTGCCATAAATTATAGCATTTTTAAGGGCTTTTGTCAAATTCCTGTCAACTAACTTATTTAAATCTTCCTCCAACAAGTTGCATATCTTCAACTGATGGTGTTAAAACTAAATCTTTTGATAAAACTCTATCTTGGATAGAAGCAAGTAAAACAAATAACTGAAGTTCTGTTCTTCCCATTTGTTCATCTGGTACAAGGCCATTTTCAACTTTATCAACTAAATTTTTTGCTGCTTCAAATAATAATTCACTAGGTTGTTGATTAACATCTGCTACCATTTTTTGCATTTCTTCATCTTTTAATAATTCAGCAACATAATTTCTTTCAGCAGATAAAAATGTATCTCTTAAATGAGCAATCTCTCCACCCATGTTTTCCTTATTACTTCCTAGCATTGAAAGTTGATTTTTAATTTCATCTTCTTTGGCTTGTTCATATCTTTTATGCCAACGAAGATATGTTGTGCTTTCATAAACTCTACCTTCTTCTGCAACATATAAATGAGATTTCCCAGTTTTTTCTAATGCTTCTTGTAGTGTTGTATTTTCAAGATTAGGATTTTTCTCTCTTCTTATAGTTCCATCAGCTTCAATAGTCATTTTTCCGTCTGTATATTTATACGCTTCTAGAAAATCTTCTGCAGTTTGAAATCTTAATGTATCTTGTATCCTAAAAACTTCTGTTAATGCTTTTAATTCAGACATTGCGCTTTCATCAGTTCCATTAACTGCAATACCTATTGCATTTCTATAACCATCAAATATAAATCGTGGATCTTGTTTTTGTAATTGTGAAAATATTGCCTTATTTTCATTAGAAACATTTGTTAGTAAAACATACAAATGGTTATCTTCAAAATTACTAACCATAAATGTTTCAATATTCTTATCCCATAATTCTCTACAAGCAGGTAAACAAGCAGGTATAATATACTCACTTGGATTTGCCATAACAGTTTCTAACTCAACATAAGGATATTGATATTTTGTATTAGTATTAACATTTGTTTTTTGTCCACCAATTCTTTGTTTAAATTGTGCAATTAAATCTTGCTCATTATCTTGATTCATGATTTTCCTCCTTTGTTTCTTCTAAATAATCATCTAGATTAAATGTAAATTCAATCATTCCACTATAGTCTTTTTCATCATAACTATAATCAGTGAAAAAGGTTAAATATATTATAAATTTATTTTTTAAAAATCTAGTTATTTTTATGTCCATATCTGGCTCAACGCCATTTAATTCTTCTACATTAAACCAAGTTTCTCCACCAAAAATATAATCTTTAAAATCTATTGTTTCATTCATAGGTATATCAAGCAGTTTTTCTAATCTACAATTAAGATCAAAAGAAAACTCATATTTTTTACCATTTATATTACCATCTATCGAAAAGGATAAAGTTTTAAAAGATTCTTTCTTCTTTTCAATGAAATCTTGTTCAGTTTGTGTAACAAGTTCTATTGTCAATTTTTCATCATTTAATTTTTCTAATTCATTTAATTTAAACATTTAAAACTGCCTCTTTTCTAAATTTCAATGTTATATTTAATAATTTGAAGTTGTCTAACATTAAATTCTTCCTCACTACTACAATACCTATTATATATTTTCTCTTTTTCTTCTAATGAATGATTTCTATAATTCAAATCAATAAATTCCTTTAATAAATTAATAAATTCATTATAATTACAGTTAATAGCATTTTTTAAAATTGTAACTTGATTCCCAACGAATAAATTTGCACACTTACTATATCTATTTTCAATAGTCCTTATTATTCCGTTTTCAGTTTCTATTTCAAAACATAAATTATCTACATAATCTTCTGAAACTGGAAGTCCATCTTCAATTACTTCTGGAACAAAAATGTTTTTAATAGTGCCATTAATTTTTTCAACTAATATTTTTTTCATATTTCACCTCAATTATTTAATTTATCAAAAGAAATAGCTGTTAATTCTTTAATAGTAATAATGTAAGCAAATGCAACTGATAAAAATTCTTCATCGGATTCATAATCAGCATATATAGGTAATTCTATATCATCGTTTATTGTTCTTAAATAATCAAAAAGTTCCTTTAAATTTTTGATTATTTCATTTTTTTTATCAAATTCAGTTAATTGATTAAAAGTCGATAAATAATTTTGAAAACTATTTTCCATTTGCTTTTCTCACTTCCTTACCTTTATTTGCCTTTTTAAATGCACTTTCCGAATTAAAGATTTCTTCAGCTTCTTTAAATGCTTTTACTTTATCAAAATATTTTGGATTATTAGACATTAATAGATTTGCTAATTGACCAACTATTTGATTAGTATCCTTATTTTCATAAATTCTTTTTGCCATATTATTAACAAAGTGAAACATTGAAGTATTATCTGAAAATTTTCCATCTTCTTTAGTTGGCAATGATTGAGTTTGTATAATAAACTGCAATAATTCTGCACATTTAATTTCAAATCTACCTTGATCAGAATTTCTGTATATTAAATCATAAGCTAATTTAGACAATTCATCTCCAAATTCTCCTTCTTCTTTAATAATTTCTTTGTTATCATTCATCCATGAAAACATTAATCTTCCATCAGAAAATCTAACTTTATCACTACTTTTTGGTAATCTTCCGTTGTCTTTATAAAATGCTAATAATTCATTAATACGGTTTTTGTATGCATCTTTTTGAGATGTTCTTACAACTCCATTATATTGCTTGTCTAAAATTTCTTTAGCTATTTCATTACCTTTCTGCGAAAGTTCTTCTAGTTTAGTTTTATTGCTAAGAACCCAAGAATACATATCAGAATTGTCAGTAAATTTTATTTCTCCTGTTGAAGGAATTTTATTATGAATTTTTAAAAACTCGTATACCTCATTAATTTTTCTTTCAAAAATGCCTTCAGGAGAAAACATATATTGTAATTGAACAAGTCTTATAGCATCAGGATTTTTTTGTGCAACCAACTTATTACTAGCATCCTTATTAACACTTAACCATGAAGACATATCAGCATCAGATGAAAATTTTGCACCAGTTGGTGCTAACTGACCAGTCCTATCAAAATAATCAAGAATTTCTTTTACTCTTTCTGCCGTACGAATTGATTTGCCTCCACTTTTACTTGCTTTTTGTTGAAAATCGGATATTAATTGTGCTTTTTCATTGCCTTCAATTCCTGCTTGTGCAATTTTCTTTTTATTTTTGTTTAACCAAGCAGACATTAATTTACCATCAGAAAATTTTATGTTTAGTGATTTTTTTGGTAAACTACCATTAGTTTTTATAAATTCGTACATTTCACTAATATGTAAATCCAATGCTTCATCAGCTGTCGGAGCATAATAGAATATAAGTTTTTTAGCCAATTCATTCCCTTCAACAGCAAATTGTTTAATCTTCTCCCTATTGGTCTTTGCCCAACCATGTATTATTGTTCCAGTTGAGAAAGAATCTGAATTAGTATAGTGAGGTAATCCTCCATTTTTCTTACAGTAATCAACTGCTTCTTCTAAATGAAGAAGAAATAATTCATCAAGATCAATTCTAAATTGTTCACTTATTTCTTTTGCATATTTATTTTCCTGTGTTGCTAACTCATTTATTATGGAGCGTTTTTGATTCAACCAATTGCTCATGATTCTACCATCACTAAATTTTGTATCTTTATCATCCCATTTAGGTAAATGTCCATTTTGTTTTAAATAATCATATAACTCTTTTAACCTTTTGTCAAAATTCAATGTAACGTCAACACTTGATTTTAATTCTTCTAAAGTATTAAGTAAATCAATTATTTCTTCATCTAGTCCAAAATTAATATCTAGAGCATGCATAACTGTTTCAATAGGTGGTGTTCCTTCTTTTCTATCTCTTTCAGAGGAATTTTTCCTAGTTTCCACTCTATTATATAATTTTTTTATCTCTTTCAAATTTCCCATTAAATCTATAACTAAAGGTGGTTCAACTCTTTCATCAGAACCATCACTCTTTTTTCTAACCGCTAATGCTCTACCTAATTGTTGATAAAAAGTTATATCTGATTTAGTTGCTCTACCCATAATAACTCCATCTATATCTGGAACATGGATACCCTCATTATACATATCAATTGCAAACATTATCCTTAGTTTTCCACTAGCATTAGATCCATCTAAAGTTATATTATGATAAAAATTATTAGAATTTAAATCATTAATTTTTTCTGATTGTTCAGAACTATGCACTTGATAAAATTCAATATTATCTAAATAATCAATTGGTAACATACTTTTTATATTTTCTTGCAATGTTTTAATATCAGATCCTCTTGGACAAAAGTATATATATTTTCCATTTTTCTTTATATTTTTCCTGATAATTTCTTCTGTTGTTTCACCTTCAGATATTTTTTTTCTTATATTAGCTAATATTTTTTGATATTCTTGCTTTTCTTCTGTGCTTGCTCCACCGTTAGCAATTTTCTTTTCTAATTCAGCACAATCACCATCTAATACTGCTAATGCACAATGATAATTAGGTTGAGGTAATGTTCCGTCTGATATTGCTTGTGCTAAATCATATCTGCTAGCAACATTGCCTTCAAAAAATGTTTCTGCAACATCTTCTTCATGTTTAGTACCAAATGCTCTAACCGAAGTAGCAGACATACCAAATATTTTTGCTTCAGGATTAGCATCAATTATTACTTCAAGACATTTAGTCCATTCTGGAGCCCCTATATGATGAAATTCATCAAAAACTAATAAATCAAGATCCATATTTCTTAGTTCTTCTTCTGTTTTTGTTATTAAAGTTTGATAATTATTAAATTGAAGATTATCAAAAGCACCTTCTGGTAAGTCCATTGTAGCAATATGCTCTTTAATTTGATTTCCAATACCACTAAGTGGAGCCAAAAACATTACTTTTTTTTCTGGATTTTCAACCAAAAAATCATATATAAGTGCTAACGCAATAAAAGACTTTCCAGTACCAGTTGCATGAACTATACATGTTTTTTGTTTTTCTTCAATCATCTTCTTAACTTGCTCATATGCAACTTTATTGTGCTTATACAATTCTACAGCCATATTCCATTCCTTTCATTTTGATTGGTAATCTTTTTTTAAGTAGCATTGATTGTTATACCCAATCATAACATATTTCCTTTATAATTATATCATAAAAAACCAAATTTCGATTAAAATTCTAATGAATTTATAAATAAAAATCATCATCTAAATCCGGAGTTTGACACTTGTTACTTTTGCTAATGTGGATTCAGCCCTTTTACAATAAGGCTTTTTTTATGTCAAGTTTTCTTAATGTTTTTGTTGTACATTGCCATACAATGTGATATAATTATTTTAGAAAG
>CALVIQ010000012.1 GCA_944331815.1 uncultured Bacilli bacterium | reverse complement strand
CAAGAAAAATGAAAAATAAATTTTTCATTCGAAAGTCTAAAGACTTTCTTTTTAGTGTATTTTACTTTATAATATATTTAAGGATTGATGATATGTTTACTAAAAAAATAAATACTGTTGTTTTGACCAAACAACAATTTGTAGAATTCTATTTAAATAATAATTATAATGAAAATATGTTTAATGAAGATGGAAATCTTAATCTTAATTATAATTCTAATAAAAATACCGGTTTAATTGCCCAAATATTTGAAGATCATTGGAATAATATCCCATCTAATGTTAAAGAATCAATTATCAAAATTAAACCTAATGCTGAAAAAGAAATCAAAAAAATCATTGATTGCCATAACAAAGACTTAGGTTGCAATGTCTTCCAATGTCCTGATTGTGGTGATATTTGTTTTATTGGTAATACTTGTAAATCTAGATTTTGTTCTTCTTGTGGCTATAAATATAAACTTGAACGCGTTAATAATATTATTAATACCGCTTATAATTGTAAACATCGACAAATTGTTTTTACTTGTGCTAAAGAACTTTGGCCTTATTTCTTTGTTGATTTTGTTAATCTTACTAATATTTATTTTAAAACGGTCAATAAAACTATCTATTCTATTTTAAATGAATCCTTTAAGCTTAAAAATAGCAAATGGAAAAAATACATTTCTAAAACAAAATATACTCCTGGCTTTTTCGCTTTTCTTCATACCTTTGGGCGTAATTTACAATGGCATCCACATATTCATGTTCTTATCGCTGAAATTAAGCTTTCTAAAAATAAATGTTATAAATGGGAATATTTTGATTTTAATGCTTTATCTAAAAGATTTATGAAAATCTTGTTAGATTTAATGGATGAATATTTAAATGATAAATCTTTTAAAGCTCTTAAAAATAAACTTTATAAAAAATATAAAAATGGTTTTTATGTTTATGCTGAAAAGAAAAATTTTAAAAACATTAAAGACGGAGTTGAATATGTTACTAGATATTGTGGTCGTGTTGCTATAAGTGAAAATAGAATTATTAATTATGATGGCAATAATGTTACTTACTGCTATAATTCTCATGTTGATAATTCTTATCACGAAATTACCGTTACTGCCACTCAATTTATCACTATTTTACTTATGCATCTTTTGCCTTATAATTTTAAAATTATTAGATATTATGGTTTTTATAGAAAAAAACATTCTTTTCATGATAAAATGGTTATGATGATTCCTAACGAATTTAAAAAAATAAGTAAACAAATTTTAAAATATAAAGTATCTATATTAAAATTTTTTAATTACGATCCTTTTAATTGCCCTAAATGCGGCAAAACTATGTTTAAGGTTTGTTATATTGATGGAGGTTGATTTTATGTTTGATTTTGATTCTTTCCCTATTAAATTAAGTGGAATTACAGTTGATTACATCTGCCCAAAATGTAAAAACAAATTTAAGGCTCCTATTGAAGCTGTCTTAGAATTTGAACAAGAAGATGAATGGAATGGTTTACCTATTTCTACACCACCTTACATTATTTGTTCAAAATGTAATTTTAACAAATGTGTACCTATTGATTATGTATCTAAACGCGGTTATCATCATAAATATATTGAAAAATAAAAGTTAATAAATTGTTAATTACAAGCAAGATTTTATCTTGCCTTTTTGCGTATAGCAAACTACCACGTGTTTTGACTTTTGCTCTATAACTTTCCTATTATACAAAAAAATGTCTAAAACGACATTTATAAATTATATCACTATTAAATATATGTGTCAAATTAATAAAATATTAACTTTATTCATAAAATTTTAATAATTTATTATATATACCAGGTTCAATTTTATTTAAAGAATTAATTGTTAATTCTAAAGATTTTTGATACTCACCTTTATAAAATAATATTTCAGAATAAGTTAAATTTTTATTTATTTCATCAGTCATAACACGATATCTATTTCCATAAACTATTGCCATTTCAGCAAACATTGCTGTTTTTAATAATTCTTTAGTTCCACAGTATAATTTTAAAGCTAAATCTCTTGCTGTATCAACACGAGTATTTAATGTTTTTATTGTAATTGGCTTTTTATCTAATTCTTTAATTATTTCCTTAATTGCATCTGAAGCTTCATTTAATTGAGTATAATAATACTGTGGAATAATTGGAAATTTGTATTCATGAATTTTATTTTTTGATTCACGTAATATTGTTTTGATTTCTTCTAATTGTTGTCTAGCTCTTAATTCATCTTCTTTCATACTTCCAAGAGCATCTAAAGAATTATCTAATCTATCTTCTAAATTATTTAATCTTAAAGTTAACGTTTCAATTTCTTTTATTAATTTTGAATAAGCAAAAGTATTATTACCAGTATGTGTTTTTAACACATCATAATCAGTATTTAATACTTTTATTTCATCTTTTACCTCATTTAATATTTTTATATCATCATCTGATAAATTATATTCACTTTTAATATCGTCTATTTGGCTAAACATATCTGTTATTAAATCATTAATTTTAGTAATTTTTTTTACAAAAGATTCTACTAATTCCTCATATATACGTTTATCTTTCTTTTCTTTTTCAAAATCATTATATAATGAATCAAAATAATCTAATAAAACTTTTAATTCAAACAAACTATCTTCTAGATTTAAAACTTTTGTTCTGTCCATAATGTCATTTAATTTTTTGTTAGCTTCTGTTATGTTATAATCGACATTTAAATAATCCAATGGAAAACCATCTTTTATCATTTCGTGGTAAACATCATCTATCTCTTTAATTTTTTTAGGTATAATGCTAGTTGCCATTAAAACAATAGATGGTACTTCATCAATTACTATTTGCATATGTTTTAACATTTCATCTATTGATTTAATTATTTTTGTAACTTCTGTGTAATCATTATTTTCCATATTAATTTCAAATGCTTCAAATCTTTTAGAAATATTTTCAAATTGTAAAAGTACAGAATTAGCAATTTCCCCAAATTCAGGTTTTATATTATTAAATTTATCATATAATTCTCTATAAATACTTTTAAATTTAGTTATTATTGCTCTATTTCTTTCTTCACTTGTTGTAATTTCTTTTATTTCATCAAGTAACATATCAGTATTTGTTTTAACCTTATATATTTCCATTTCTAATTTAGCAATTTTAAATACTGTAGTTTTATAATCCAATTGTTTTAATGAGTAATCTGCTTCTAAAATCATGTCTGTTATTTTAGGTATTTCTGTATTTCTTATTTCTTTAAATCTATTTTCCCAATCAGTTAAATTATTATCTAATTTATCGTTTTTTAAGAATGTTTTGATTTTTGAAATTTCAGAATTTATTGGTGTACTATCAATCACATTTTTTTCGACTTCTAATTTATCTAAAATAACTTTATATTTTTTATTTCTTTGATTTTGAATCAAATTTAGAACTATTATTACTATAATTGTGGTTATAACATATAGACTAATTGCAAATAAAGTAACATTCATTTTACCACCTCTTATTATAATTTTATCACATTTTTAACAAATTACGACATAATAATTAATATTAAAAATACTAAATACATTCCGGAAACTAATCCAACTATAAAACTTAATAATAAAGTATCAACAAAAGCTGCATTAGGAGTTTTTTGAGAATTTAAAGTTAATATTTTAGTTTTTGGTTTTTCTTTTTGTTTCTGTTCTTCTAACAAATTTTCTTGGACTTTTCTTTGACTATTTAATTTATCAATTTGTTCTTGAGTTAATGTATAATTATTTAAAATATAATCAATTTGTTGTGGAGAAAAAAATTCCAAATAATGATTTATAAAATTGTTTATATTTTTATTTTTATTTACAATCAAATATTGTGTAACAACTTCCTCATTATATGGTGGATATTCTATCCCTGTTGGTTGTTCATCAGTAATTGTTGTACCATTTTCATATTGAGTATGTGTTGCTTCATTAACTTCACTTACTATAACTTTATTTTCTTTTTTTTCTGCTGTTAAAATTTGGTCATTGTTTTCATCATAAAAAATACCAGTTTCAACATTACCAATTATGTCTTTATCCGGTTTTTCATCATATTTTTGCATAGTTCTTGTAGATATATCAACTTGTGGTCCTTTAATATCATCTACCTCATCTAATTCAACAGAAGTTTTTTCATATTTATCCATATCCTTAGCTATATTTAATGCATTTTCTTTGCTATCTTCCTGTTTGAAATATTTAGATTCATTTTGTTTTGATTTAAATTGTTCAACAAAATTTCTATTATCAACATTGTCATCCATTATTCTTACCTGATCATTTTCATCTTTATACTTTATATAATCTCTACCATTAACTTGAAAACTAGTAATTCCTTCTAAGTTTAAAGGTGCGTCTTTCATAACTTCATCAAAATAAGATAATAAACTGGTTATAGTTTTGTCAACTACATCATCTTTAAAATCTAATTGTTTCATATTTCCTAACAATTCTGGATGAGTATTAATATATTTGTTTAAATCAACAATATCCTTTTTTAAATCTTCTTTAGTTTTATATTTACCATTTCTTATATCATTCTTTATTGATTCAACAATATAATCCATTAAAATTAATTCTACTTTTGTTGCCTCTTTTATTTCAAATTTTAAATTTATATTTAAATTAATTTTACTTAAATCCAAACTTATTATATCATTACCATTTTGTAAAATTAAAAAAGAACCATTATTTAATTTTATAAAACCTATCGTTTCATATTCATTATTTTTATATATAACCCTACTTGGTAGCATACTATCACCCAATTATATTGTAACACAATTTTTGACAATATACTACAATTTTTTTATTGATTTATGTAAAGTTACGTGATATTATTTTATGTAGGTGATGCTATGAAAATAAACTTCTTAATTAAATCAATTAGAATAACAACACTATCAAGTTTAATTAATGTATATAAAAAAGTCAAAAAACAAACAAAAAAGAAATTTGTTCTATTTGATATTTTATCATGCTCTATAAAATATCAAGCAGCTTTTTCAGATTATTTAGAATTTGAATTTTATTTATTAAATGATGAGCAAAGAAAAACATATCTCACAAATGGTAAAAATAATGAAATAGTTCGTATATTTAATGATAAAACATATTGGCATATTCTAGACAATAAAAACGAATTTAATGATCATTTCAAAAAATATTTAAAAAGAGATTACCTAAATCCAGGTTTCACAAAAGAACAATTAAATAGATTTTTAAAAAGTAAAAGTAACATTATCGTTAAACCAGTAGATGGAATTGGTGGCAACGGTATTAAAATAATAGATTGTAAAGAAAAAGATATCTTTGAAAAATACAATAATTTTTTATTAGAAGAAGTTATTGTTCAACATAAAAAAATGAGTGAATTATATCCTAATTCAGTTAATTCCCTTAGAATATTTACATATTTTGATGAAAAAAAGACACACTTTCTTCAGGCTATACTCAAAATAGGAAATAATGGCATAACAGATAATTTTTCAATTAATGGAATGTACGCATTTTTAGATGAAACAGGAACAGTAATTACACCTGCAATTGATAAAAACGATAATATATATGGTATCCATCCTATAAGTAAAAAACAAATATTAGGATTTAAAGTTCCTGAATTTGAGGAAGCAATTAATTTGGTTTTGGAAGCATCTAAAGAAATACCGCAAATTAAATATATTGGTTGGGATATAGCTATCAGTGAAAAAGGTCCTTGTATAATAGAAGGTAATAGTTATCCAGGAGTATTTCAAATAAAACCTCGTTTTAGTAAAGATAAAACTGGTATATTACCAAAATACGAAAAAATAATGAAAATAAAACTATAAGGTATTGACTTAATATATAAATCATAATATAATACTAGTGCATCTAAGCAGCGTTAGTATGAAATTTTTAATGTGTTTATTACCTTTAGGGGTAATTATTGTGAAAGCTGCGTAACAATAATTAATTGAATTAAACACCCTATTAAATTGGCATATTAACCTTTTAGAGAAAAAGAAAGGAGTGAATTTTAGATGGCAAGATATACAGGAAGTACAAATCGTGTTTCAAGACGTTTAGGTTTTTCAACATTAGAAAACGGCAAAGAATTAGCTAAAAAACCTTACGCACCAGGTCAACATGGAAGTAAAAAATCTAAAAAATTATCTAACTATGGTGTTCAATTACAAGAAAAACAAAAACTTAGATTTATGTATGGATTAAGTGAAAAACAATTTAAAGCTACTTTCGTTAAAGCTGGTAAAATGAGTGGTGTTCATGGTCATAACTTATTTAAATTATTAGAAAGCCGTTTAGATAATTTAGTTTATCGTTTAGGTTTTTCTACTACTAGACGTGGTGCTAGACAATTAGTTAATCATGGACATATTACTGTTAATGGTAAAAAAGTTGATATCCCTTCATACACTTGCAAACCAGGTGATGTTATAGCTGTTAAAGATAATGCTAAAGATATGAGTATCATTAAGTCTTCATTAGAAGCATTATTAAAAAGAGTTGAATTCGTTACTTATGATGAAAACAAAATGACTGGAACTTATGTAAGATATCCAGAAAGAAACGAATTAAATGCTGATATCAATGAATCATTAATTATTGAATATTACAACAGATAATAAAATATCTGTTTTTTTATTAAAAAAAATAACCATTTGGTTATTTTGTAAAATGATACACTAAAAATATTACACCAGTAATAATTATTACTAATAAGATAAATAACAATATTTTAGTTAAAAGATTATTCTTCTTTATATTTTCTTTAATTTCTTTTAAATCATCAAAATCTTCACTAGAAAAGTCCATGCTTGATGTAAAAAAAGACTTATCTAAATTTTCTTGAATTAATTTAGTATTTTGTAATTGAGTATCTTGATTGCTAATTTCTTCTTTTACTTCATTTTTTAAATTAGGATCACAAATGGATTTTAAATCATCTAACAAATCAGAAGTATAATCACTTTTACTATTATTAGATATTGCTTCAATCATACTCTTTAATTGTTCTTCATCAACATTATCAGGAACTTTAGTATCTGAATTTAAATCAATATTTTTTAATACATTATATTTTATATTAGAATATCTACTGTCTCTATCAGTTCTTTCACTTTTAGCTTTATCTAAAACATCTCTAATATCATAATTTTTTTGTTCTTCAATTTCCTCTACTAAAGGTTTAATTTCTTCTTTTTTATATTCTTTAGGCTTATTTACATTATTAGTTCCATTTATTAATTCTTTTATTTTTTCAATATCTATTTTTTCATTTTTTTCAATTACCGAAATTCCCTCAACATTTGTATATTCAGCTTCATCGTATATAGTACGGTATAATTCTTTATTTTTAACAGTTCGACTTTTTAATTCATAGTATTTTTCCATTCTACTTGGCATATCATCACCGTACCTTTCTAATAATATAATAACATATTTAAAAAATTATTGAAATAGGTACTTGAATTTTTTTAATTATTTTTTTATAATTGTAAAGGAGGGATAAAATGAAAGTAACAATTATTAACGATAACTGTATCGGATGTGGTCATTGTGAAGCAACTTGCGATGAAGTTTTTCAAGTTCAAGATGATGGTATTGCTCACGTAGTTGGCGAAGTTACAGATGGAAATAGTGAAGATGTAAAGGAAGCAAAAGATGGTTGTCCAACTGATGCTATAGTAATTGAAAACGCTTAAAAATTAAGCGTTTTTTAATGCATATAATTTTTTAACTTCTTTAATTGTTAAATAACGATATTCCCCTGGTTTTAATCCTTTTAAATCTAAAAAAGCAATTTTTTCTCTTTTTAATTTTACTACTTTGTGATTAATTGCTGCAAACATTTTTTTAACTTGATGATTTTTTCCCTCGTGAATTGTTATTTGAACAAAAGAATGTTCTTTATCTTTTTTTCTTACTTTTACTTTACAAGGCGCTGTTTTATTGCCATCGATTATAACGCCTTTTTCTAATTGCTTTATTTCTAAGCCAGTTAAATTACCCTTTATTTTGGCTACATAAACTTTATCGATACTATTTTTAGGATGAATCAATAAATTGGTTAATTCACCATCATTAGTTAATAATAAAATACCTGTTGTATCATAATCTAATCTACCAATTGGATAAATTCTTTTATTTGTTTCGATTAAATCTAAAACTGTTTTTCTTTTTTTATCATCATTAGTAGTAGTTACAACGCCTCTAGGTTTATATAATAAAATATATTCTTTATTTTCTTTAGTAATTAGTTTATTATCGATCATTATATTATCAGATTCATTTACTTTTGTGCCTAATTCATAAACTATTTTACCATTTACTTTAACCTTACCATTTATAATTAATTCTTCAGCTTTTCTTCTTGAACAATAACCGCTATTAGCTATAACTTTTTGTAATCTTTCCATCGAAATCACCAATATGATTATATACTATAAAAGTAATAAAATCAAGAAATAAAGTTAATAAATAAAATACTTATCGTTATACTTATTAAGTCAGCTAGTAACCCTACCCATAAAGCATATTTTATTTTTTTTATTCCAATACTGCCAAAATATAAAGTTATAATATAAAATGTTGTATCTGTCGTTCCTTGAATGTAAGATGCTAAAGTGCCTAAAGCACTATCAGGTCCAAATAACTCATAAATATTAGTTAAAATCGCTAAAGAAGATGTTCCTGAAATCGGACGCATTATTATCATCGGTATTATTTGATTAGGAATGAAAGAAATAAATTGAAATAACTCGATTATATTACTTTTTAAAAAAATATTTATCGATAAAATCATTGCTAGTAAACAAGGAAATAATTTAAATACCATATCAAAACTTTCTTTAGCGCCTTCAATAAAAGTATCATAAATAGATACCTTTTTAATAAAACCATATATTATTACACATAAAACAATTAATGGCATTATATAGTTAGACATAGAACCTCGCAAATATTCTATCGATTATTAATCCTGATAAGGTACTTAAAAAAGTTATTATTATACAAGGGAAAACAATACTTGTTGGATTAACACTACCATACATCATTCTTAAAGAAATAATCGTCGTAGGAATAATAGTTACACCACTAGTATTTAATACTAAAAATGTAATCATCGACCTAGTTGCTGTATCTTTTTTTTTATTTAATTCTTGTAGTGATTGCATAGCTTTCAAACCAAATGGTGTTGCGGCATTTCCTAAGCCAAACATATTGGCAATTATATTTGAACTTATATAACTTAGTGATTCGTGATTTTTAGGTATTTCCGGAAAAATATATCTTAATAAAATAGATATTTTACTAGATAATTTTTTTAATAATCCTGATACTTCAGCTATTTTAGCAATCCCTAACCATAAAGCCATAACCGGAAAAATTTTTATTATCATATCAAAAGAAGTTTTAGTACTATCTAAAATAGCAGTATTTACAATTTCAATATTATTATTTGATAAACAATATAAAATTCCAATTATGATAAAACTACCCCATATTTTATTTACCATAGATTACTAAACCACCTTTTTATTTTATCAAAAAAACTTAATTTTTCTTTTTTCTTAATAAAAATATCTTCTTCATAAACTTTTTTATCGTTAATTATTACTTCAACTACTCCTACTTTATCATTATCACTATAATTTTGTTTTTTTTCTAATTTAAAATTTAATAATATTTTATTATCAATATTTTCTAAGGTATAATTAAAATTATTTTTTATATATAATGTATCTAAATAATAATTTTCATCAATTATATTTATTTCGCCTTCTTTTAAAATATTATAGTTTGTATAATTAGCAAATGCTTCTTCAAATAAATTTATGTGATCAACAAAATCATTACCATCATTTAAAGTAACAACAACTAAATTGACATTATCTTTAGAAGCGGTCGTTACTAATGTTCTTTTAGCAATATCGGTAAATCCTGTTTTACCACCTGTTATATAATCGTGACTATGTAATAATTTATTTTTATTAATCCACGAATAATAATTCATATTAGTTCTTAAAATATATTTTTTAGTACTAACTATTTTTCTATATGTTTCATTTTTCATTGCGTAACTAGTTAATAATGCCATATCGTATGCTGTGGATAAGTTACCCCCATTCTCATCCAAACCGTGAGGATTATTAAATTTACTATTTTTCATCCCGATTTCCACAGCTTTTTTATTCATCATTGTAACAAAGTTATCGACACTACCACCAACATAATTAGCTATAGCCAAAGCTGCATCATTGCCACTTCGTAACATTAAACCATATAATAATGATTCTAAAGTAATTTCTTCTCCTTGTTTAATATATACACCAGAACCATATGCTTTAGTTATCTCGTCACCAATCGTAACAATATCATTTACATCTTTATTTTCAATAGCCACTATGGCAGTCATTATTTTTGATATAGACGCTACACTTCTTACATCATTCATATTATTAGAATAAATAACATTTAAACTATCCATATCCATTAATACTGTACTAGTAGCACTACTAGAATAAGCTTTTACACTAATTGGAATTAACAATATTAAAAGCAACAACTTCTTCATACACTTCACCTATAAAATAGTATGAAAAAAAGTCTAAATATAGACTTAAATTTCTTTTTTCCACAATCCGTGTTTATTGCAATAAGCATAAATAATAGCATCCTTTTCATAATCGAATACTACTTTTGGTTCATCGTTTGGTTTTAATAAATATTTAACTATTTTATTACCTTATTTGTGCAAAAAAAATTTCTCTAAGTAGGATATTATATATACTTTGTCATTTTAATATTTCATTTTTAACTCTTTTAATACTCAATTATAAAGTTTAAAAGTAATATAATTGTTTTACATTTAATATAATACTAAGTTCATTAATTAACAATTACGTCATCGATTAAAAATAATTACAATTAATCATTTATTTATAAATATTTATTTGTTCTTTAAAATAATTATTTAATTGTTCATTTACACAATATACATAACATCCTTTAATTCCTCTTGTCAGTAATACTCTATATGTATTTTTTATTATCGTATTAGATATTTCTCTTGCCATTATCTCATTTTCTTTATACAATTTTTTTATACCTTTAAATGATGGATCTGAAGATGCATGTTTTTGAAAATCTGTACATATCTTACTATCTTCATAAAATAAATCTTCTCCGATAATTACCCCAACATAATCAAATTCTAATCCTTGTACTGAATGTACACAGCCTGCTTCATTTATTGAATCATCTATTGCAAAAGTTTGTTTTGCACCCAAATTCCAACTTATTCCATATTCACCAATTTTAATATCATGGTAATTTGTATTATCAATTTCATCTTTATTCCAATTCCAACAATAACCTGCTACAATTCTTGATTTATTATTTTCAATATTCTTTGTTTTTATTAATGATTCTAATTCTTGTGGACTGTCACATATAGTTATGTCGTAATTTATTTTTCCATCATAATCATTAGTAATACCTAATAAATAATCAATAAATTTTAGATAATTATCCGAGCCATTACATCTAAACTGAGATTCTAATTTTAATTCCATTATATTAGCATTTAGATATGCTCCCCATTTTTTTATTTCATTTATTGTTCCAATATCATTTAAATGAACTTTTTGTCTTTCATCTATAAAAAATATTGAAGATTTTGATGAATAAATTATCTCTTTTATTTGATTTTCACCATAGTTATTAAATAATCCGGATTTTTCAGTTAGGCAGTGAGCTTCATCTACTATTAAAACATCAAAAATATC
>CALVIQ010000011.1 GCA_944331815.1 uncultured Bacilli bacterium | reverse complement strand
ATCTGTATATATTCCTATATTAAATGTTGAATCCAATATATTAGCTTGTATACTACTATCTAAACTATTCCAAAAATACTCATTTAACCAAGTTTTTATATAACTATTATTATATGCTTCTTCAGTTTCCCATACGGCACTGGCTAGGGAAATTGATGTTAATGGTTGTTGAGTTATCAAAGTTAATGTATTATCATTTGTATCAAATTCTATTACTCGCCATTGATGTCCTCCATACCATAAAAAATTGTTTGCTACTTCTTCATTAGTTCCAGTATAGTAATA
This sequence comes from uncultured Bacilli bacterium, assembly GCA_944331815.1. Next base: position 7,800 of record CALVIQ010000011.1, on the reverse strand, counting down.
TATATTAGAATTTGTACTATCTTTTACTAAGCCTGTAGAATTATCTTCTGAATATTGTTTTAATAATATATTTATTAAAGAATATGGATTATAAACATATTCCACACATTCATTATTCATACTATAAGTATAAGAATCATTTTCAACTTTAATTTCAATTAAACTATCTTGTGATATTTCTTCACCTGTAATTGAATCATATACTTTAGTTGGTAAATATTCTTTTGATACTAAAGTATTTAAAGTTACACAAAATGTATTACCATTATTTTTAGGAAAATCATTTAAATTTTCAGAAACATAAAGATTAGTTGCATTATATAAAATTTCTTTACTAGCATCACTTAATTCAGTTCTAGTTCCTCTAATTGCATTTAAAATAGGTGGGAAAGCTAATAAAGCAATTAAAGCTAAAATAATTACTACACCTATTAATTCAGTTAAAGTAAACCCTTTTTTCAAATTAACCACCTCTTAATATTCACAATTACCTGGTGTTCTTGGATATGGTATTACATCACGAATATTTTCAACACCAGTTAAATAAATTAATAATCTTTCAAACCCCATTCCAAATCCTGAATGAACACAACCGCCAAATTTTCTTAAATTTAAATACCATTCCATACCTTCCATTGGCATATTTAATTGTTTCATTCTATTAATCAATTTATCATAATCTTCTTCTCTTTGAGATCCACCCATTAATTCACCTGCACCTGGAACTTCTAAATCAACAGCAGCAACTGTTTTACCATCTGGATTTAATTTCATATAAAAAGCTTTAATATCTTTTGGCCAATCAGTTATAAATACTGGGCCATTAAAATATTCAGTAATATATTTTTCATGTTCTTTAGCAATATCTTCTCCATATTCTGGTTTGAATTCAAAATCAACTTTAGCTTCTTTTAATATTTTAATTACCTCTTCATGAGTAACACGAGTAAATTTAGATGTAACTAATTTATTTAATTTATCTAATAATCCTTTTTCAACAAATTGATCTAAAAATTTCATTTCAGATTCACAATTATCTAAAACATATTTAACTACATATTTAAGCATTTCTTCCATAATATCCATATCTTGTTTTAAATCACAGAAAGCAATTTCTGGTTCAATCATCCAAAATTCAGATGCATGTGTTTTAGTATTTGAATTTTCTGCTCTAAAAGTAGGACCGAATGTATAAGTTTTTTTGTAAGCTAAAGCAAATGTTTCAGCTTGTAATTGACCAGATACTGTTAAATTAGCAGGTTTACCAAAGAAATCTTTACTATAATCTGGTTTACCATTTACTCTGTTTAAATCTAATGTAGTAACTTGAAACATTTCACCTGCTCCTTCACAATCACTTGCAGTAATAATTGGAGCATGAAAATAAACATAACCATTTTTTTGAAAATAATTATGAATGGCATATGCTGCTACACTTCTCACTCTAAACACAGCTTGAAATAAATTTGTACGAGGTCTTAAATAAGCTACTTCTCTTAAAAATTCACGTGTATGTCTTTTAGGTTGAATCGGATAATCCTCTGGACAATCACCTAATAAAATAACATCTTTAGCTACTACTTCATAATCTTGTCCACTACCAAGTGATTTAGCTAAAGTACCTACTACTTTAATTGCACAACCTACTCTTAATTTAGAAATAAAATCAAAATTATTTAATTTATTATCATATACTACTTGAATACTTTTAAAACAAGTACCATCATAAAAATCAATGAATCCAAATTCTTTTTGTTTACGATGATTCCTAATCCAACCCTCTAATATTATTTCTTTAGATAAATACTCAGAAATATTTTCATATAAAGCTTTTAAATCCATAATAATTCCTCCTAGTCTCTATGTAATGATTTATAAACCCATTCAAAAATTAATAACCCTATTACAATTATAGCAATCCATAAAATAGGATTACGACAATTTTCAATAAAAAATTCTTTGATATCACTTGTAATATCATTAAACCAAGTATTAATATTATTCCATAAATTTGTCCACATATTTACACCTTCTTTATTTTTTTATGACCTTTTATTAACATTTTAATACCATAAGGATGTTTAAATGCTACGGTTAAAACTTTATCTTTAATACCAACTATAACACCTTCACCATATGTATCAAAGTAAATATGTTCACCAATACTATATTCTACACTCTCATCAACATTGTTTACTTTAATATTATTTTGTGTAGTATTAAAATATTTTGAATCGATTTCTTTAATGAATCTACTTTCTTTATTGCTTACTCTATTACCATATATAGTACGAGATAAAGCATTTACTAACCATAATCTTTTTTTAGCTCTTGTTATAGCCACATAACATAATCTTCGTTCTTCTTCCATTTGATCATTACTTTCAAAGGAATTAAAATGAGGAAAGATACTTTCTTCTAATCCAACTATAAAGACATTATCAAATTCCAATCCTTTAGCAGAATGAATTGTCATTAAAGTTACACTTTCATTATCCTTATATTCAGTTATATCAGCAACTAAACTTATTTCATTTAAGAAATCTTCTAAACTAATTATACCATAATTTTCTTCAAATTGATAAGCAATAGATTTAAATTCATTTAAATTTTCAATTCTGGTTTGTGCTTCAATACTATTTTCTTCTTCTAACTCTTTAATGATACCTGTTTTTTCTAATATTAAATCAATAAATTTAGTCAAAGTATAGTTATCTTTATTTTCCCTTAAATAAGAAATTATATTCTTAAATTCTAGTTCTTTACCCGAATCAATAGCATCATACATCGAACAATTTAAATCATTAGCTTTACTAATCAATTTGTCAATAGTAACTTTACCAATTTTTCTTCTTGGAACATTAATTATCCTAGTTAAACTAACATCATCATCTTTATTATAAATTAGTTTTAAATAAGCCATTAAATCTTTAATTTCTTTTCTATTATAAAAATATACACTTCCAACCACTTTATAAGGAATATTATTTAATAGTAGTTCATCTTCTAGATTACGTGATTGTGCATTAGTTCGATATAAAATAGCTATATCACTTAATTTAGAACCATTATCTAATAATTTATTAATCTCACTAACAACATAATAAGCTTCATCTTTTTCATCCGTAGCTCTTTTATATTCAATTTTTAATCCTTCTTCATTATCAGTCCATAAGTTTTTATCTTTTCTATTAATATTATTTTTTATTAAATCATTTGAAGCATTAATAATTGTTTTAGTTGAACGATAATTTTGCTCTAGATAAACAGTTTTACAATTAGGATAATCTTTTTCAAAATTTAAGATATTTTTATAATTAGATCCTCTCCAAGAATAAATAGATTGACTATCATCACCTACAACACAAATATTTTTATATTTTGCACTTATCATTTTCGTTAATAAATATTGTGCTTCATTAGTATCTTGATATTCATCTATTAATATATATTTATATTGTTCTTGATATTCTTTTAAAATATCAGGATATTTTCTAAATAAAACTATTGGTAACATTAATAAATCATCAAAATCAACACTATTATTCTTAATTAATCTATTTTCATATTTTCTATAAACATCTAATACTAATTCATCATAATCATTAGTTACAAATCTTTCATATTCATAACTATCAATTAAAGCATTTTTATTATTACTTATGATATTTTTAATTGCCTTATAATTTTCATCAGAGTTTATATCTTTTAAAATATTTTTAATTAAAATACTACTATCATCACTATCTAAAATAGTAAAATTTTTATTTAATTTTAATTTATCATAATGTTTTTTTAATATACTTAATCCGAAAGAGTGGAAAGTTGATATTTGAATTTGATATCCTATAGGACCAATCATATTTAATATTCTTTCCTTCATTTCTTTAGCTGCTTTATTAGTAAAAGTGATAGCTAAAATATTAGATGGATCAACATTATTATCTAATATTAATTTAGCTACTTTAGTAGTTAAAACTTTCGTTTTACCACTTCCTGCTCCGGCTAATACTAATAAAGGTCCTTCTGTTATATTTACTGCTTCCTTTTGTCTATCATTTAATGTATCTAAATTCATAAAACCACCTTTTTAAATTATATCATAATTTAAGTTAAAAATATTGAATAAATCAAAAATATATGATATATTAAAATTAATTAAGGGGAGTAATTATGTATAGTATTGAAGATTTAAAAAAATTATTTTATGTAAATAAAAAATATTCATTTAGAGATTTTAAAAAATTATTTGATGTTGATGATGAAACACTATTATCTGATTTAAAGACTTTAGAAGAACAAGGTTTGATTACTTTTATTGGTAACTTTTTTCAAGTCCTCGATAAAAATAATTACGCTGTTGGTAATCTAAAAATTTATGATAGATATGGTGTTTTTTATTTAGATAATGTTAAATATCAAATACATCTAAATGATATCGGAAATGCTTTATCTAATGATTTGTGTTTATTTGTAATAGATAAAGAAACTAAACAAGCTAAAGTTAAAAAAGTTCTTAAAAGATTTAATGAATTAGTTGTTTGTGAATATATAAATGGTAAATTAAAAATATATGGTGATAATAATTATATTGATGTTCCTAGTAGTGAATATAAAAAACTTGTAGAAGGTACAAGAGTTTTAGTAAAAGTTAAAAATGATGGTTTAACTGGAAGTATTATAGAAATTATTGGTCATAAAGATGATCCCGACATTGATTTAAAACAAATTGCATTAAGTAAATGTTTTTCCTTGAATTTTAGTAAAGAATGTTTAGAAGAAATAGAAAAAATACCTAACGAAGTAAAAGAGGAAGAAATTAAAGATAGATTGGATTTAAGAGATAAATTAATATATACAATAGATTGTGATAACACTAAAGATATGGATGATGCAATATCAATTGAAAAATTAGAAAATGGAAATTATTTATTAGGTGTTCACATAGCAGATTTATCACATTATATTAAATATGGTAGTGCAATATTTAAAGAAGCATTTGAACGAGGTACTAGTGTTTATATGTTAAATACAGTAATACCAATGATTCATAAATATTTGTCAAATGGTATTTGCTCATTAAATCCTAATGTTGATAGATTAACTAAATCTTGTTTTATGGAAATAGATAAAGAAGGAAATATTGTAAATTATAAAATCATTAAAAGCATCATTAATTCTAAGAAAAAAATGAAATATTCTGAAGTTAATAAAATATTAGAAGAAAATCAAAATATTCATTCTTACGAACCATATGTTGAAAATTTAAAACTTGCTAATGAATTAAATATTATTTTAAATAAAAATAATAATAATCGTGGTGTTCTTGAATTTGTAAGTTCTGATTTAGATGTAGAATTAGATGATAAAAATAAACCATTAGAATTTAATAATCCACAACAAAGAACAGCTGAAAAAATAATTGAAAATTTTATGTTATTAGCTAATAAAACTATAGCTACTAATTATTCTTGGTTACCATTCATATATAGAATCCATGAAATTCCTGATAAAGATACTGTTATAAAAATTTTAGATTTTTTAAGAAAATTAGGATATAAAATACCTGTAATTAAAAATGTTGAAAATCCAAAATGTCTACAAGGTATTCTTAAAAAATTATCTAAAGACAAAGATTTTAAAATCATTTCTAATTTTATCTTAAGAAGTATGAAAAAAGCAAGATATTCTAATGAAAATTTAGGGCATTTTGCTCTAGCTTATGAATTTTATACTCATTTTACTTCACCTATTAGACGATTATGTGATTTAATGGTCCACATATTAATTGATAAATATGAAGAAAATAATTTTATTATTAATGAAGAAATACAACAATTAGAGCAACTTTTATCTGATGTTAGTATTCAAGCATCATACAAAGAAAGAAAAGCAATTGAAGCAGAAGATGAAGCAAATATGATGAAAATGGCAGAATACATGGAAAGTCATATCAATGAATATTTCAATGGCAAAATAATTAATATTACATCTAGTGGCGTAATTGTAGAAACTAATAATATAATTGGACATGTCAATTTTTCTGATATTAAAGGAGATTTTTATATTTTTGATCCAGAAAAATATATTTTAATAGGCAAAAGAAATAAAACAATATTAAGAATTGGAGATAATGTTAGAATAAAAGTTTTAAACGCATCTAAAGAATTTAGAACTATTGATTTTCAAATAATTGAAAAAATCAAAGAAAAAGTGTTAATTTTAAAATGATTATTAACACTTCTTTTTTATTAGAATAAAATAAAAAGAAAGGAGAATTTGATGAAAAAAGTAATTATTCCAATAATTATTATTTTAATTGTTGGTGTATTTGTTTTTCTATTTTTTAAAAATGATGAAAATAATTTAAAAAAAGTTAAAGTTGCAGAAGTTACTCATAGTATCTTTTATGCTCCTCAATATGTAGCTCATGCATTAGGTTATTTTGAAGAAGAAGGTTTAGATGTAGAATTATTATTGGTTCCTGGAGCTGATAAAGTAGCTGCTTCAGTATTATCAGGAGATGTTCAAATTGGCTTTTGTGGTAGTGAAGCAACTATTTATATTTATAATCGAGGTCAAGAAGATTATTTAATTAACTTTGCAGGATTAACTAAAAGAGATGGTAGTTTTATTGTCTCAAGAGAAAAAATAGAAGATTTTACATTAGATGATTTGAAAGGTAAAACTATTATTGGGGGTAGAATTGGTCTTCGGCTGGTAAACTTATGATAAAATTTTTACTAAAAAAATATCATAACTTTTTATGCCGATGGACTTACCGGTTACCAAACTTATAATACTATGCCAACTTAAACTTATAATGAATTTCTACTGTTTTATCTTCACTTATAAGTATCTTATCAATTAGATTTACTAATAAATTTCTATTTGGTTTTTCAAAAGATAAATATTCGTTTATCTTTTTTAATATTTCTTCCTTTTCTTTATTATCATCTTCTGTATCAATATTTTTAAGTTCTTCTTCTAACTCATCTCTTTGATTTTTCCAAGAAACTATTTCATCTTTGTATTTTATTGTTAAACGGTTAAACATTTCCATATCAATATTACCACTTAACTTATCTTCATATATTTTGTCTATATATGAGTTATTAGTTCTAATTCTTTTATCTAATACATTGATTTCCTTTTGTTTTTTAATTTTAATATCATTTTTCTTTCTTTCTTCTTCTAACTTATTAGAAAATGAACTGCTATCTACATACCCCTTGCACATCTTTTTAATTTCTTCTAATACAAGATTTTCTAATTTTTTATAATTGCAACTATGTGGAGTACATAAACCATATTTAGAATGAGATATATAATAAGTACAACAACAGTAATATCTTTTCCCATCGCTACTTTTATTTATACCTATTGCGTGTCCACATTCTTTACATACCATAAAGCCAGAAAGTAATTGAATATTATTGCCAGTAGGTTTGTTTTTGTTTTTCTTTAATAACTCTTGAACTGTATCAAATACTTTTTTATCAATAATTGCTTCGTGGGTATTTTCTGTAATTATCCATTCTTCTTTAGGCGTTCTAATTTCTTTTTTAGACTTATAATTTAACTTTTTTCTTCTACCTTGGGTAAGATTTCCGATGTATGTCTCATTTGTAAGCATTTCTTCTATTGTCCTAGGGCACCATAATTCATAAGCTGTAGATTTCATACCTCTATTAAGATTTGCATAAACACTAGGGGTAGGAATATGCTCATCAGAGAATATATTAGCGATTTGCCTTGGACTTTTACCCTCGATTACTAAATTAAACATTCTTTCAATAA
>CALVIQ010000010.1 GCA_944331815.1 uncultured Bacilli bacterium | reverse complement strand
ATTCCTTACTAATAATTATATTATATTAAGCTGTGCTACAAATCCTCTATTTACTACCCAAGTTGATGAATCTCCTGCTTGATTTGGCCCATAAATCTGACAATTTAGAATTTGATTACCATTTCCTCCAATTTGGATAAATTCAAGTGGATATGGTTGATCACTAGTCATTGTAAGTCCATCAATCGTAATATTATCATTATTGCATAAAAATGGCACTATTGAGGCTTGAAGTAAAATTAATGATCCTGCTCTACCTTTTTTTTAATCCAGATATATTCAAAACAATTTGTTGTGTTATTGGATAAATTTCCTTGTAAAACGTTTATAATTCCATTAGGTTCAGCCACAGCTAAAGCTTCATCTATTGTTTGAAAAGGTCTAGCTTGACTTTCATCACCATTTGGTGCAGCAGTAGATTGAACAAATAAATTATATGGATTAGGTTCTACAATTCCTGTTGGTCCGGTTGGACCCTGTGATCCCGGAACATTATATATACGCAACACGTCATGCTATTTATTTTGTTACATTCATTTCTTCTATTATAATTCATATAATATAAAACCTCCATTATATATCTTTTATATTATATGATAATAAAAATTTATTAGTTCATTAAAAAAATTTAAAGATTTTAAAGTATTTATTAATTTTAAACAAAAAAAAATTCATAATTTCTTATGAATTTACAATACAAACTGGGGCGCAATAAGGGATTCGAACCCTTGCATAACGGAACCACAATCCGCCGTGTTAACCCCTTCACCAATTGCGCCATATATCAACAAAAATAGTTGACACATATAATATTAACAAATTTTTCATACTTTTGCAACACCTTTTTAATTATTTTGTTTAAATATAGTTATTTTACCCAAACTAAATGCCTATATACACATAATATAAATTGGGAGGAAAAACTATGTACAATTATAATTATCCACCAAATTTTTACTTTGGGGAAAATAATTTAAGAAATTATCAAAAAAATAATTATTATCAAAATGATAATTTATTTAATCCTTATGAAGGATTAATACGAGGAAATTTATTCAAAAATATATATGATCCATATAAAAATCAAAAACCATATGCTATAAAACCAATGAATGATCAAGCAAAAATGTTAACTGACATTGATAGTTTAGAATTTGCTATTATTGATTTAAACTTATACTTAGATATTTATCCAGATGACAAAAATGCTATTGAATTATTTAATAAATACCGCAAAGACCAAAATGAATTATTACATAATTATCAAAATGAATATGGACCAATTTTATTAAATAGTGATGCAATGAATAATATACCTTGGATGTGGGATAATAAACCATGGCCTTGGGAAAATTAAGGGGGGATTTTATGTGGAAATATGAAAAAAAATTAGAATATCCTATAAATATTAATAAAAAAGATTTAAGTTTAGCTAAAAGTATGATGGCTCAATATGGCGGACCTGATTCTGAATTAGGTGCTGCTTTAAGATATTTAAATCAAAGATATACAATGCCTGATGAAAAAGGATTTGCTTTATTAACTGATATAGGTACCGAAGAATTAGCTCATTTTGAAATGATAGCAACTATGATTCAACAATTAATGAAAGGTGCTACCATTGAAGAGTTAAAAGAAAATGGATTAATTGGATACTATACACAACATAAAGATGCTAATTTTCCAATAGATACTGCTGGAGTACCATTTACAAGTGCTTACATTGAAGCAACAGGTGATTACTGGGCAGATTTAGAAAGTGATATGGCAGCTGAACAACGAGCAAGAGTAACTTATGAAAAATTAATGAATCAAACCAGTGATCCAGACGTTTTAGGCCCTTTATCATTTTTAAGACAAAGAGAAGTAGTACATTACAATAGATTTAAAGAATTAAGAGATTATTATTTAAATAAATATAATAGGTGATATATGAAAAAAGTAGTTTTAATATATGGTGGAAACTCTAGTGAACACGATGTTTCTTGTAAATCAGCTAAAGAAATAATGGAAAATATAGATAAAAATAAATTTGATTTATATTGCGTTTATGTTACACCAAATAATGAATGGACTTATGAAAATAAAAAAATAGATAATATAATCCAATTTCTAAAACAATTTGATGTAGTTTTTAATGTAATACATGGTAATACTGGTGAAGATGGAAAAATTCAAGGAATGTTAGATTTATTTAATATTAAATATGTTGGAACAAAATGTGGATCTAGTTATATTTGTATGGATAAAGAACGAACTAAACAAATATTAAATTACTATAAAATACCACAAGTTCCTTTTCAAAATTACAAAGATAAATTAATAATTCCTTTTCCAGTAATCATAAAACCAGCTAATGGTGGTTCATCAATTGGTATCAATATAGCTAATAATAAAAAAGAATATAAAAAAGCTATTAAAGAAGCCTTAAAATATGATAAAAAGATTATTGTAGAAAAATATATAAAAGCTCGTGAATTGGAATGTGCAATACTAGAAGATAAAAAATTAATTATATCAGATATTGGTGAAATAATTACTGACAATAAATTCTACGATTATGAAACTAAATATATTAAAAAAGAAGCTAAAACTGTCATTTCTGATATTCCAAATAATATAAAAAAACAAATTAAAAAATACGCCAAAACTGTATTTGAAATATTAGAATTAAAAGGATTGGCCAGAATAGATTTTTTCTATGACACTGAATATAATAAAATATATTTAAATGAAATCAATACTTTGCCAGGATTCACTAAAATAAGTATGTATCCTAAATTATTAAATAAATTTAAATATAAAGATTTAATCACAAAATTAATTGAAAATGCATAAAAGATATCCTTAATTTGGATATCTTTTTTCTAATATTTTACTATAAACATTTTCTTCTTGTTCATAAAATGGATCTAATTTTTTTAATATTTCTAAATTACCAACCTTTTTAAAATCTAATCTGCGCGCTATTAAATCATCTTCATACATATTATCATTTATTTCTAAGAAAAAATCTATAAATTTAAATAAAAATTGATTATCATTTAAAATTTTATCATAAATTCTTTCAAAATTAATTTGTGGATTTAAAAACTCATTTCCAATCATTGGATATTTTTTTAATATCAATTTATCAGCAGAATAATAAGTAATAAAACCCTCATAAACATTAGATATTATATATTTATAAAATCTAATCTTTTCATCTTCTAAATATTTTTCATCTATTTTTTCTCTTATGACATTAGCTAAAAAATCTTCCTCGTCTTCATAAATAGAGGCTTCACCATTTTTATCTTCATAACAATAATAAAGTGCTGAATCATATATATCAATAAAATCTTGAATAATTTTTTCAGAATCTAACAACATTTCAGGAATAAGATAATTTGCAAAATTCAACATTTCAAAAGGATTTAAATTTCTAATAATAGGTACTTTCTTTTTTCTAATAACTTCTTCCATACAATTATTATGAAATATATAGCTTTTATCATAAAATTCAATATAATCTTCAATATAATCAAAAATTTTAGAACATTTTTCCCAATTATAAAACATATGAATAATTTTTTTAAAATTTAATTGTTCTAATTCTTCTAAAACTATAAAACTAGTTTCTATATTCAATTCTTTTTTTATGTTATATAAAGATAAATAATATGAACTACTTGCAATAATAAGCATCATTATTCTTTTATACTGAGTTTTATCTTCTGTAAAATTAAACGAATCAATTTGATTAAAAATTTCATCATATTTACTAGAATTAGTTGTTAAAAATTTTAACAATTCTGAACTTACTTTTTCATAATTATCTCCAACAATATTTCTTATATTTTCTGTCACATAAGCTAATATTTCATAACATATATCATAAATTGTTTGTTCCATACCCCATAAACTCCTTACTTTAGTATATTATTTAGTATATAGTTAAAACTAATCTTAATATCAGGAAAAACCTCAATATCATTTAATTCTTCAAAAGAAAACCAAGCACATCTATCTATTTCTTCATCTTCAATTACATTATCTTGATTTAATGGAATACCAACATAAGTAATATCAACATGAAATGATCCATCTTTACCTCTATTTTTTTGAATACCTAATGGTCTTATAAAGTCATCTTCTCTAGGAAATCTATCACCAATAAGTTTAACTCTAACACCTGTTTCTTCATAAGTTTCTCTTAAAGCAGTTTCTTCTGGTGTTTCGTTTTTTTCAATATGACCACCAGGTTGAACCCAACGATTAAATTTTTTATGATGACATAATAAAATTTTAGAATTTACTGGATTAACAACAAAGACTGAAGCACAAAATTCTTTCGTCATAAATTCACTTCCTCGTATAATATAGTTAAGATATTTTTTAACTATATTTTCTATATTTAGATTTTTGTTAAGAGATATCTATAAACTCATTATATTGTAGTTAAAATCTATAGTATAATATTTGTAGAGAT
>CALVIQ010000009.1 GCA_944331815.1 uncultured Bacilli bacterium | reverse complement strand
AAATGATCTTTGAAAATAATTTAATTTATGTTATTATTATGATAACAAAAAGAGACTGATATAATCAATCTCAAATATCTTTATTACCATAGATTAGTAACTTTACACAAAGTTTTTTACACTCTCGCTTCTTTTAAATAATATTCTATTCTTTACTTTCGATATTTTTTGTTTTCATTAATAATTCATCAAAATCAGATATATATTTTTTATCTTGAACTACACGATATTCCTCATATTCATCTAATGCTAGTTTGTCTGCTATTTCTCTTTTAATTTTACCATTATCTTTTAAAATGTTATATTCATTTAAATTTAAAAACATTTCTAATTTATCTTTCCATTCTTGCATAGATATAATATGACCTAATCTAACTTGTCTTTCTGCAAAATCTAAATACATAGATACTAAGTTATTAAGTTCGATAATTTCTTCTTTAAATAAATAATTTTTAGCAACAACAACATCAGTTTCTAATATTTTACCATCAGGAGCATTTTTCCAAGTTTGAAGTCCCATATTATCTTTTTTAGAATCAGCTCTATTGTATATAATTTCAGGAGCAGTCATTCCAGTAATTGCAAAATGCAATTTATTTTGAACATTTTTATAAAATTCTTTTGTTATTTCACTATTTTTATCATAATCATAACTACACTCTTTATAAATATCAGTGATTTTTTGATAAAATCTTCTTTCACTAGCCCGAATCTCTTTTATTTTAACTAATAATTCATCAAAATAATCTTTTCCAAACCTTGGACCATTTTTCAAAAATTCACTATTCAATACAAAGCCTTTTTTTATATATTCTTTTAATGCATTAGTTGCCCATATTCTAAAAGCAGTTGCTTCCTTTGAATTAACGCGATATCCAACAGCAATAATAGCATCTAAACTATAGAAATTTGTATTATAACTCTTGCCATCAGTGGCAGTTACTCTAATTTTTTGAGTAACTGAATTTTTATCTAATTCACCACTTTTAAAAATATTTTGCAAATGATATGTAATGTTGTTTTCAGCAACATTAAATAATTCAGCCATTGTTTTTTGCGTAAGCCAAAAATCTTCATTGTCATATAAAACTTCAACTTGGACATTGCCATTTTCACTTTGATACAAAATTAAATCTTTTAATGTATTTAAATTCATAAACTTAACCCTCCTTCTATACATTAACTATTTTACATAATATTATTTTTAAAACTACATATATGGATTTATTATAACATTTTTTACTATTATATTTACATATTTTGATATTTTTTTATAAGAAAAATTAGAAAGTTAAGCATAAATATGTTATTATTATTATAGGAGGTATAATATGAAAGAAACAATTATGTTAAATGAAATCAAAGCACAACCAGAATTAATCAAAAGATGTATGAATACTAACCGTGAATTAATTAAAGAAATTGCTCAAGCAATTAAAGAATTTAAACCAACTAATATTTTAATTGCTGCTCGTGGTACTTCACTACATAGTGGCATGTTAGCAAAATATTTATTTCAGCTATATTACCATTTGCCAGTAAGTATTGCTACACCATCAGTATTTACAGTTTACGATGGTGAAGTTGATTTAAGCAAAACTTTAGTTATTGCAATAAGCCAATCAGGAAAAGGAAAAGATATTTGTAAAGTAGTTGAGAAAGCTAATAAATGTAATGCTTTTACTTTAGGAATAACAAATACAAAAGGTTCAATTATTGCTAATGAATGTAAATATAATTTATGGAATGATGTAGATGAAGCAGTATCTTATGCCGCTACTAAAACATACACATCATCATTATATTTATTAATATCTCTAATTTACGAATTAACAGGAAATGACGATTTAAAATTAGAAGATGATAAAGTAATTAATGCTTTAAATGAAGGACTAAATCATTATGAAGAAATTAAACAATTAGTTCCTGTTTTAAAAGATGCTGAAAATACATTGGTAATGGCTAGAGGAAAAGATTTGTCATTAGCTATGGAATTAGCTCTAAAAATAAAAGAAACATCTCATTATCCTGTCCATGCTTACCCATGTAGTGAATTTTATCACGGACCTATTGTTATGGTTAGTGATAAAACACCAACTATTTTATTTGGTATTGATAAAGTTACTAATGATAACATTGTAAAGATGATTAAAGATTTAAAATATTTAAATGCTAAAACAATTGCTTTCACTAATAATGAAGAAATTAAAAATGAAGCTGATTATGCATTATATTATAACGTAGAAGATAAATATGCTATATTTACTTCTGCAATAATGTTGCAATTATTTACTAATGAATTATCAGTTTTAAGAGGAAATAATCCTGATTTCCACAAAGTTTTAGAACATATTGAAACTATATAAGAAAAGTTAATCTTTTCTTTTTTTATATAAAAATAACAGGTTACCCTGTTATTTCATCTATATTTTTTAAATAATAATCACATTTAACTTGTCTTACTGCACCCCAACCTGCTAAACCAAATTTAATACCATAACTATTAGCACATTTACTGTCATTAACGCTATCACCAATAAATATTGTTTCCTGCTTTTTCCAATTAGATAAACTAAATAACTTTTCTAAACATTCTTTATTGGGTTTAGGATTAACAACATCACTTGCAGTTATAATATAATCAAAATAAGATAATAAAGGCTGCAATTTAGGTTCATTAATAACTTCTTCTTTTGTTCTAGAAGTAATAATTGCTAAATTATGATTAAGATGTAATTGTTTAATTTTATCTAACATTTTAGGAAAAATAGTAATATCTTTAGCAAAATCATTATAATATTGATTTTCTTTTTTCACTATTTCTTTACCAAAATCAGAATTTATATCAACACCACATAATTCTAAAGATTTTAAAGATGTGGAAGCAAATCCTAAATCAATTAACTCTTTAGTATAAGGAATATTATATTCTTTTAAAACTTTTTCTTTAGCACGATATGCAACACTATAAGTATCTAATAATGTGCCATCAACATCAAAAATATAATTTTTAAATTCCATCAGTTACTTCCTTTTCTTTTATTTCTAAATCTTTAATATTTACTAAACTTTTTAAACTTGCTTCCTTTAAATTAATGGCTAATTCATTTAAAGATAATTTATCTATTTTAAATACTGTATCAAGTAATCCACCTAAATTAGTTCCTATCAAAATTTCTTTATTTAAATCTAATCTTGATACTACTTTATAAGGTGTTCCACCCATTAAATCACAAGCAAATAAATAATTATTTTTTCTATCTAAATCTTTAAATTTTAAACTAAATTGTTCTTCACTTTCCTCTTTCAAAAAATTAAAAGCTAAAACATTATCCTTAGAACCAGCAATTAATTCTAAAGCACTTTTCATACCAGTTGCATAATTTCCATGTCCAGTTATAACAATATAATTCATTATAAAATACCTAAGAATGCTAATAAAACTGATACAACTAAAGTAGAAAGTATTAAAATTGTTGGATTAACTTTCTTCTTAAGCAAATAGTAAATTAAGAATGTGAATGCAAATGGTAATAGGTTAGGTATAATTTTATCAACAAAATCAGTTTGTAAACTAATAAATGTACCATCACTAATTTCAATTTGTGGTAATAAAGTGATAGATACATAACTTGCTATTAAACCACCTAAAATTGTTATACCTAAAATTGAAGCGGCATTACCAACTTTTTCAGTATTGGCTTGAATTTTCTCTAATGCTCCAACACCTGCATTATAACCCATATGTGCAAGTGGGAATCTTAAGAAGAACACTGCTAAGAATACTAAGAAATATAAAATTGGTCCCAAAACATTTCCTTCACTAGCTAATGAAGCACAGATACCTGACATAATAGGCATCACAGTAAACCAAAATATTGCATCTCCAATACCAGCTAATGGACCGAATAATGAAATTTTAATTTTTTTAACAGTTTCTGGATCTTCTCCACCTTCGTATAGTGAAACCATTAAACCTTGTAAAAATGGTACTAATACATTATGAGTATTAATAAATTCCAAATTATCTTTTGTAACTTCTGCCATTTTTTTCTTATCATCTTTATAAATTTTTTTAATACATGGATTTAAAGTGGCCGTAAATCCAATGTTTTGCATTCTTTCATAATTGAAAATAGCTTGATTTAATAAAGATCTATAACCTAATGCAGTTATATCCTTTTTACTTACCTTTTTATATTTTTTAGATGCCATCAGATTCGCCTCCTTTAGATGTAGTATTAGTACGATAATATTCTAATAAAGCAAATGCTAATCCCATAATAGCTACAGGTAAAATATTATCAATTGGAATAAATGTTGCAAATAAGAATCCAGCTAATAAATATGGCATATATTTAGCTTTTAAAGTAACTCTTAATAACATAGCAAATCCAATTGCAGGTAATAAACCACCAGCTACTGAGAATCCATGTGTTAACCATTCTGGCATAATTTCAACTAATTTTACTAGTCCATCTTGTGCAACATAAACTGAAGCAAATGTTAAGATACCATAAATTGCTACTGTTAAAAAGATACCAAAATAACATAATCTCATAATACCTTGTAAATTACATTCTTCGGCATATTTATCAGCAGTTTTATTAAATAAAGAAAGTAATGTACATTTTATATTTCCTATAAATTGTGATAATAAACCAAATGGTACTGCTAATGCAAAAGCAGCAGCTACAGGTTGTCCAGTTGTTTTTGCTAATACAACAGTCATAATACTTGTCATAACTGCATCTGGTGGAATAACTCCTCCTACTGCTGTAATACCAGCAAACGCAAGTTCAACAATACCAGCAGCAATTAATCCAGTTTCTAAATCACCTACTGCTAAACCAATTAAAGGGCAAACTATAATTGGACGAAAGATAAAAAATCCTTCTAATGAACTATCAATGGCAACAACCATTGCGATTAAGGTAATAACAATACCTACCATTAAAGTAATTTCCATAAAATCCTCCTAAAACTCTTCTTTTTTAAAATCAGGTGTATCCTGAATATAAATTTCATCAACCTTACTTTTAATGAAATTTAAATCTTCCATATCTTTGTCATTAACGTAAACTTTATCAGAAATTTTCTTTTTTCCTTCAGAAAAATGCATATTTCCAATGTTTACTTTTTTTATCTCCACACCTCCTTCGATTAATTTTCTTAATGTTTCTGGCGTTTTACAAACTAAAAATATTTTCTGTTCAGCATTTGCTTTTTCAATAACATCAATAGTATGTTGAACTGTGAAAAATCTTGAATCGAATCCTAATGAAGAAGCTGCTAATTTCATAATGTTTTTTTCTGTTTCACTATTAGCAGTTTCATCATCAACTACAACAATAAGATTAGCTCCAACAGTTCCCGCCCAGTTACAAACAACTTGACCATGAATTAATCGATTATCAATTCTTGTTAATAAAATATTATTCTTTGCCATATTTCCTCCTAATAAAATTTTCCATATTTTTCTTTTGCATATTTATTTAATTTATCTTCTATTTCAGTTGCCGTCGTAAGACTTAATAAATTATTTACAAAATTAGTTGTTTCTTCTTTATTCAATAAAGATATATATTTTTTAGTCCGTTTAACCATATTCATATTGACACTAAATTCATCTAATCCTAAACCAACTAATAAAATAATTCCTAATGGATCAGCAGCCATCTCACCACACATACCAACAAATTTATTATCATACTTTTTAGTAGCGTCGATAGTATTTTTAATTAATCTAATTACACCAGGATTAAACCAATTATATAAATTTGTTATTTGTGTATTACCTCTATCAACAGCAGTTGTATACTGAACTAAATCGTTAGTTCCAATACTAAAGAAATCAACTTCTTTAATAAGCATATCTGCAATTACTGCTGTAGCAGGTATTTCAATCATAATACCAACTTTAATATCTTTTTTAAAATTAATTTTATCTTTTTTTAATTCTTCTTTAGCTTCTTCTAGAATTTCATTAGCTTTAATAATTTCCTCTTTTGAAGAAATCATCGGATACATAATTGCAATATTACCATAAGCGCTTGCTCTTAAAATTGCTTTTAATGATGTTTTAAAAAAATCTTTATGATCCAAACAATATCTAATAGCACGATATCCTAAAAATGGATTAGATTCTTCTTTAATGTCGATATAAGGACATTTCTTATCACCACCAATATCAAGAGTTCTTATGATCATAGATTTATTATCTAATTTTGTAATAAAATTTTTATAAACTTCAAATAAATAGTCTTCTGTTGGTGGCGTTGTTTTATTTAAATATAAAAATTCTGTTCTAAACAAACCTACACCATCTAATGGAATATTGCTTATTTTTTCTAATTCTGTTAAATCTCCTGCATTAGCACATACTTCAAACTTATAACCATCTAAAGTTTTAGCTTCTTTAATATTATCTAATTCCTTGTTTAATTCAATTTCAATCTGTATTTTTTCTTTTATTTTATTAATTTCATCTTCTTTTAAATCAGTCTTAACAAAACCTTTATTGCCATCAATAAAAATAAGTTCATCATTTTCAATATTTTTAATTTCTATTCCAAATACTGAAGGAATTCCTAAAGAAGTTGTTAAAATACCAATGTGACTTGTTTTACCACCTAATAAAGACACTACACCTTTAATATGATTTAAATTATCTGTTAATAAAACATTAGCTGTCATTTCATTTGATACTAAAATAACATCTTCTTCTAATAAATTAGGATTAAATTCCTTAATACCATAATATTTAGCTAAAACTTTATGTCTTATATCCATAACATCTTTAGCACGTTCTTTTAAATAATTATTATCTAAATTTTCTAACTGTTTAATTTTATTTGTGAAATAAATATCAATAGCAACATCACCAAAACATTTTTTTTCATTAATTGTTTTTTCTAATTCTAATTTAATGCTTGGTGAAATTAAAACATTTTTATTAAATTCTGTTAAAGATTTTAAATCATCATCTTTCAATACTTTAATTATATCTTCATATTCAATAATTGATTCATCAATTGCTTTAAAAACTTTACTTATTTCTTTTTTTGAATCGGCTATTCCACTATTTAATTCTGGTAATTTAGTATCAACTATAAGAGCTTTACCCAAACCTAAACCATTACCAACTTTAATACCTAATAATTTCATTTTGCAATATATTCTTCTAATGTTTTTAAAGCTTCTTTTTCATCTTCACCATTAACTTCGATAGTTATTTCATCATTAAAATTAATATCTGCTGATAAAATTTCTAATACCTCTTTAGCATTTACTCTTTTGTCACCTTTTATTAAGTAGATATCTGATTTAAATGTCATGGCCAAGTTAACTAAATCACTTCCAGGACGAGCGTGTAAACCAGATTCCTTTCTTACAATAATATTTTTTGTTGTCATATTACCCTCCCATTATCTTAATAATAACATTTTTTTTGTAATTTGAAAAGAATTTTTAAAGATTTTAAGTAAAAAAAAAGTAAAATAAATTTACCTCAAAAACTACTTTTTATTAATATAACACCTAAGACAGTTAAAATGCCAGCAATTAATTTTTGAATAAATCTTTCTTTATTTTTATAGAATACAAGTTCAATTAAAGAATTTATAATTGTTGTAATTGAAAATAAAGATGCTATAATTGCCATATTACCTAATTGATAAGCTCGAACAGATGAAACTAACATAACACACCACAAAAAAGCTGAAGTAATCAAACCTTTTTTATCATATAAATTATATTCCTCTTTTAAATATTTTAATTTATTTTTACTAAATATAATTAAATAAATTGCTGGAAACAAAACTGTACATATTGTATAAATTCCTAAGTTGAAATTATTAGATATATTAACATTTATAAGCATGCCAATAGCAAATAAAAAATTGGCTAAAAATGATATAAAATAATATTTGTTAAAATTAAATTTACCTTTCTCATAAAAAATAATAAAATTAGCTAAAATAATAATAATAGTTCCAATTATCTTATTTATCCCAAAAGATTCATGTAAAAAGATAAAACTAAAGATTATTAAATAAACTGAAGAAGTTTGCTTAAACATGCTAAATATTGAAGGATCTAATCCATACCTTGCTTCTATATTTAATCTATCAGTAACAGCATATAAAATTGTAACAATAAATAAAGTTAAATATATATTTACATTATTCGGTAATTTAAACTCAAATAAAGGTATAAATAATATAGCAAAAAAAGCTGTCAATACTTCTAATAAAATTGTCAATTTAGTTGCATCCTTCATATTCCTATTAGCTTTCTTAAAAGTATGAGCAAATAAAATAGAAGCTATCAAATAAATAATTACCCAAAAATACCATGTATCAAACATAAAATCACCATTTATTATTATACTAAAAATTTAAATAATAATAAAGTTTTTTTATTTGACAACAATTTATAAAAATGTTAGAATATTTTCTACGAAAGAAGGAATAATATGAATTTTATTCAAAAAATCATGACTATAGATGAATATATTTCCATTAAAAATTGGGCTTATAATAGTGTGGAATATTTTAGAAATTTATCTTTAAAAGAAAAATATAATTTTATTAAATCGTTGCCAATCAATAATAAAGAAGTACTTAATATATTTTTATCTACTTTAATTTTACCAAATGATTTAGAATTAATGACTTTATTTTCAAATAACAAAAACTTAAATGAAATAGCTCATAAATTTAATGTTCCATTTACTTTAATTATTAGAAAAAAACTAGAACTAAGAGAAATGGATATTGTTGGTTATATAAAATCAGGTAAAATTTCACAACAATCAGCACTTCAACAACCTGTCAATTTAAATAATAAAGATGATATAGATGATTTGTTATTAACTATTTTTCCAAACCAACCATATATTGCTTATAAACAAAAAGAAGATTTTGAGGCTAAACAAAAAATATTAACTATGTTAACTATTTCATAAATTAAAATTGTTTTTTTTTGCCATATTATTAATGGTGATTTTATGATAAGGTTAGGTTATGTTTCTATTGCAAATACATTAAATATAAGTTGTTCTAAAACAATTACTTATACAGAATATAATAAAAATCAAGATTTAAGTAAAATAGATAAAATAATATTAGAAAATTTAAACAACTTAAATAAAATAATTGATTATAACATTAAAAATAATATTCATTTTTATAGATTAACTTCAAAATTAATACCACTAGCCACCAAAAAAGATGTGCTATTTGATTACATAACTAAATATAAAAATATTTACAAACAAATTGGTGAAAAAATTAAAAATAATAATATGCGTGTTGATGTTCACCCAGATCAATTTTGTGTTTTAAATAGCACTAAAAAAGAAGTATTAGAAAATACTTTTGAAATATTAGAATATCACTATAAAATATTAGATGCACTAGATATTCAAAATAAAATAATTATTTTACATGTTGGCAGCAGTGTTTTAGGAAAACAAAATAGTATTAAAAGATTTATTAATAATTTTTATAAATTACCAAAATATATTCAAGAGTGTATTGCTATCGAAAATGATGATAAAACATATAACATTTTAGATTGTTTATATATATGCAAAAAATTAAATATACCTTTGGTTTTAGATTATCATCATCATATTTGTAATAATGTCTGTGAAATTGATAAATATTTAGATGATATTTTTAAAACATGGAAAACAACACCTAAGATTCATTTTTCTTCTCCTAAAAACAATACTAAAAAAGATTTTAGATCACATCATGATTACATTAATATTGATGACTTTATTAATTTTTTAAATAAAATTAAAAATACCGATTTAGATATTATGTTAGAAGCTAAGGCTAAAGATGAAGCTTTATTTAGATTAGTGAGATTATTAAAATATCATAACTATAAGTTTATTGATGACACAACATTTTTAATTTGACAAATAATTATTTATGATTATAATATTAACAAATGGAAGGAGCTTATAAAATGAATTTAGATCAATTTTTAGATAAATATAAAAAACAATATCCAGAACCTGCCATTCAATTTATCAAAAATAATTTCGGTAAAATATTACCACTAAACAATCCTGATATTTTAAATCAAATATATGATGCTTTAGGAATGTTTAAAGAAGAAAATACTTACCTAGCATATTTACAATTACTTGAACAATATTTTGACATATCTTCTAATATATTGGAAATTGGTGGTGGTTTTTATCCAGCATTTGCTACACATATTCGTGATCGACAATTAAAGACAGGTAAAGGTACAATTACTGTTTACGACAAAATGTTAATAACTGAAAGTTTACCGAATATGAAGTTAGTAAAAAAAGATTTCACAATGAATGATTCTGTTAAACAATATGATTTACTAGTAGGAATTTTACCTTGTGATGCTACTACTTTAATTATTAAAAAAGCAAATGATGAAAATAAAAATTTTTTTATAGTACTATGTAATTGTACTCATTTTTCTAGACAATATTTGATGTTTAACGAACCAACCATAGAAAAATGGCGCAATTATATTATTAATTTTTTTGAATCTACAAAACAAAGTAGTGATAAACTTTTAGTCTTGGATTCACCAACTAAATATAGCGATTATAAAGTTTTAATAAAAAAGAAAAATTAAGATTTATAAAACATTTTAGAAAAAATCCATTTTCTTACAATAAATTAATCAAATTAATTCTAAATTTTATATTTATCATTAATTTGTCACTTTAAAACAAATTAAATATTTCTAATCATTTGTTCTTTTAATATTTGTTTATAAAAAAAGTATAGTATTTCTATACATTTTTTAATTATTTAATTAAAGTCTAATAGCTTTAATAATTTTTCAATATCATCTTTATTTGTATTATCTTTTTCTAGTAATTCTACTAGAAATTTTTTTGTATTACTACTTTGTGGTAACATATAACCTGCTTCACGATATAAGTCTTCTGTTATTAATCTATTTGATTTCATTAATATTTTTGCTAGTAACTTTTCTTTTTCATCATTACTATTTTCAAAAATATAATTCGCTATTTGTTCTTGTTCTACTTTACTATTTATTACTCGTTTTAACCTATCAATTACTTCATTATCTTTTTCTTGTTGTTTTGGATATTTATAAGGTACCATAGATATTGCACCTGATGGACATGCTTTACTACAAGCTCCACAGCCAATACATTTTTCAAAATCTATTTGTCCTGTTTCTGTATCAGTAGCACCAGTTGGACATACAAATAAGCATAAACAATCTTTACTACAAATTCTTAAATTACGAACTGCTCTTAATTCACTCATCTTACTACCTCCACTAACTTAAAATTAGGTACTTTACATACTGGACATATTTCTGGCTTTTCATTACCAATATATACAAAACCACAAACTTCACAAACATATATTTTTTTATCAGTTGGAATATCTTCGTTAATTAATGATTTTAAAATCATTGTAACTTTTTCACCCCAAGTAATAACACGAAGTGCTCCTCTATCTTGTTTTGTAGTAGCAACTTCTCTAGCTTTTTTATAATTCAAATCTAAATCTTTATTTATTTTACTAATTAAATCTTCAAAATTACCTTCTATTTTAGCTTTACTATTATAGTAATTAGATAACTTTTTAAATAATTTAGCCTCTTCTTCTAAATATTGTTTTTCACAACTGCTTGCTAAACTACTACATAAAGCACTTACTTCACCATAATTCATTTCTCTTAATTCTTCTTCTTGTTCTTCTACTACTACTTCAACAGCTTCCACTTTGAATAAATTTTTAGGAGCACCACATAATGGACATTTCCAATCATCTGGTAAATCTTCAAATTTTACTCCTTCTTTAGCTTCATCATAAACATATCCACATATTGGACAAATATACTTTTTCATTACTCACTTCCTCGTATAATATAGTTAAGATATTTTTTAACTATATTTTCTATATTTAGATTTTTGTTAAGAGATATCTATAAACTCATTATATTGTAGTTAAAATCTATAGTATAATATTTGTAGAGAT
>CALVIQ010000008.1 GCA_944331815.1 uncultured Bacilli bacterium | reverse complement strand
ATGATCTTTGAAAATAATTTAATTTATGTTATTATTATGATAACAAAAAGAGACTGATATAATCAATCTCAAATATCTTTATTACCATAGATTAGTAACTTTACACAAAGTTTTTTACACTCTCAATCAGTTCTAAATGTGTTTTTTTATTTTTTGTGTAAGAATTTTTTTAATAGAATTATTTAATATGTTTAATCCTCTTAATAAAGTTTCTTCATCGATTGTCAAAGGCGGCATAATTTTTACGACAGAATTTTCTCTTCCTGCTCGTTCAAGAATTAATCCATTTTCAAAACATTCTTTAACAATTTGTTTTGAAAGACTTTCATCATGAACATCAACACCCCAAATTAATCCAATTCCACGTACATCACAATTTGAATAATGATTTGTAATATTTTCTTCTAGGAAATTTTTAATAATTTCTTCTTTTTCTTTTACTTGTTTTTCAACATTGTTATTGAGCATAACTTCTAAACCAGCTTTAGCAGCAATCATAGATAATTGATTTCCTCTAAAGGTTCCATTATGTTCTGCAGGTTTCCAAATATCTAATTCTGGCTTTAACAAAGTTAATGCCATAGGCATACCATAACCACCTATAGATTTTGACATGGTAACCATATCTGGTATGATATCGGCTCTTTCAAATGAAAAGAAATTACCTGTTCTACAACATCCAACTTGAATATCATCGACGATCATTAAAATATCGTGTTTATCACATATATTTCTAATTCCTTGTAAAAATTGTTTATCAAAAACATAAACACCACCTTCAGCTTGAACTGTTTCAATAATAATAGCAGCAGGTTTTTCTATACCTGAATGATCATCAGTTAATATTTTATCTAGATATTTAATAATATCTAAACCTTCAAACATGTATGGTGTAGGAATATGTGTAACATTTGAAAGTGGAAGACCAGCACCTTTTCTACTATCTTTATCACTAGTTAATGCCAGAGCTCCTAATGTCATACCATGAAAACATCCCATTAAAGCAAAAATATTTTCTCTTTTTTTAACTTTTCTAGCAAGTTTTAAAGCTGCTTCTACTGAATTAGTTCCTGTTGGCCCTGTAAATTGAATTTTATAATTTAATCCTCTAGGAATTAAGACTCTATCTTCAAAAAACTCAATAAATTCTCTTTTAGGAGTTGTATACATGTCTAATGAATGAATTATTCCATCTTTCTTTAAATAGTCGATTAATTTTTCTTTTATATAATCATTGTTGTGACCATAATTTAATGCGCCCGCACCATCAAAGAAATCTATATATTCTTTATTATCAACATCAGTGATAATAGCCCCTTTTGCTTTTACAAATTCTTTTGGAAAAGTTCTACAATAAGATCTTACTTCTGATTCATATTTTTCAAATATATTTTCCATTATCTCACCTCGTCTAATATTATATCACTTTTATTTGAAAAATCATAGTTTTTATATTATAATATTTATGGTGAGTTTTATGATTACCATTAAAAATTTAAATTTTAATTACAAATCAAAAAAAATATTTGAAAATTTGAACATGGAAATTGAAAAAGGCAAAATAACATCAATAATAGGACCTAACGGAAGTGGGAAATCTACTTTAATAAAAATATTAATTGGTTTATATAATTATAATGGATCAATTAGAATAAATGATATTTCATTATTAAAAGATAATATTAAAGAAATAAGAAAAATTATTGGTGTTGTATTTGCTAATCCAGATAATCAATTTGTAGCAGAAACAGTTATGGATGATATTGCGTTTACTTTAGAAAATATGAATTATAAAAAAGAAAATATTAGAAAAAAAATAGAAGAGGTTACAAAATATTTGGGTATCTATGACATATTAGAATATAATCCTCATGATTTAAATAGTAATCAAAAACAATTGGTTAGTTTGGCCTCTGCTTTAGTTCACGATCCTAAAATATTAATATTAGATGAAGCATTAACAATGTTAGATCCTTTTGATAAAGAAAAAATATTAAATATTTTAAAAGAACTAAACGATAAGGGGTTAACTATTTTAAATATTAGTCATGATATTGAAGATACGTTAATAAGTGATACGATATATGTTTTAGATAAAGGTAAAATAGTTTTATCGGGAACTAAGGATGAAGTTTATAAAGAAGAAGATTTATTACATAATTTAGGTTTTGAATTACCTTTTATGGTGGAATTATCTAATCGTTTAATGTTTTATGATTTAATCGATCATGTTGTTTATGATATGGAAGAGTTGGTGGATAATTTATGGAAGTAAAATTTAATCATGTTTTTTATGTTTATAATGAAAAAACTGCTCTTTCTAAAATGGCTTTAGGTGATATTGATACAACATTTAAAGAAGGTAAAATAACTAGTATTATGGGTAAAAGTGGTAGTGGTAAAACAACATTAATAGAATTAATTAATGCTTTAATAATTCCAACTAAAGGCAATATTCAAGTAGGCAGTAGAATTATTAGCAAGACAAGAAAAATAAAAAATATCAACAATTTAAGATATAAAATAGGTTTAGTATTTCAAATGCCTGAAGAACAATTTTTTTGTAGTACTGTTAAAGAAGAAATTGAATTTGGTATGAAATATTTCAATAAATCAGTTAAGAGTATTGAAAAACATGTTAGTGATGCATTAATAATGATGGGATTAGATGATAGTTATTTAAATAGGAATCCTTTTACATTAAGTAGTGGTGAAATGAGAAAAGTTGCTATTGCATCTATATTAGCTTTTAATCCAAAAGTAATAATATTAGATGAGCCAACTATTGGTTTAGATAATAAAAGTAAAGAAAATTTAATTAAAATAATCAAATTACTAAAAAATAGATATAAAAAAACAATAATTGTGGTAAGTAATGATGCAGATTTATTATTAAAAATAAGTGATCACGTTATTTTATTGGATAAAGGAAAAATTGTATTAGAAGGAAATAAATATGATTTTTTTAAACAAGATATTTCAAAATATGGTTTAAAAAGACCTAAAATAATTGAATTTGAACAATTAGTATTAGAAAAAAAAGGAATAAAAATTGGCTATCGTGATGATATTAATGATTTAATGAAGGATGTGTATCGTTATGTTAAATAAAGTAATGATAGGCAGATATTATCCTATTGATTCTTTGGTTCATAAAATGAATCCATTAGCTAAAATAATATGTGTTTTATTATTTATAATAATGAGTTTTTTAACTTTTAATATAAGATTTAATATATTATTATTAGTTTTATTAGTACTTATGTTATGTAATACTAAAGTACCATTTAAAATTTATTTTAAAACTATATTTAGTATTAAATGGCTATTATTATTTATATTGATAATTAATTTAATTGTTGGTAGTAGTTTAAATGTTACTATTATTACCATTTTAAGATTAATATATGTTGTATTATATACATCAATATTAACTTTAACCACTCCACCTACCGAAATAACATATGGTTTAGAAAAATTATTTTTTCCTCTTAAACTAATAGGTATTCCTGTTAATAAAATGGCTTTATCTATTAGTTTAGCTTTAAGATTTATTCCAACTATAATTGATCAAGGAAATAAAATAATAAAATCACAAGCAAGTCGTGGTATTGATTATTATAATTCAAATATAAAAGGTAAATTATTAGCAGTAAAATCTTTAATAATTCCAATGTTTGTTTTAAGTATTAAAAAAGCTGATGATTTAGCTGATTCAATGGAAGTGAGATTATATAATGTTAATAGTAAAAGAATTAATTTTAGACAAAACAAATGGCGTTTTTATGATACATTTTTAGTATTAATGCATTTAGGATTATTTATTTTAATGATGAAGGAAGTTGTATTATGAGGTATTTAATTACATTTAGTTATGATGGATCAAAATTTAAAGGTTATCAAAAGCAACCTAGGTTAAAAACTGTACAAGGAGAAATAGAAAAAGCTCTAAAAGAATTAAGTAATAAAGATATTTCTATATCAGGCTCAGGTAGAACTGATGCAGGAGTTCATGCTTTAAATCAAAGAGCACATTTTGATTTAGATATGAATATTACATGTGATAAATTGCAAAAAGCTTTAAATAGTTTATTAGGTGGATATATATATATTAAAAAAGTGGAAGAAGTAGCAGATGATTTTCACGCTAGATTTAATGTTTCTGCCAAAGAATATATTTATAAAATAAACATGGGAGAATATAGTCCAATTGAAAAAGATTATATTTATCAATATAATAAAAAATTAGATTTGGTAGAAATGGAACGAGCTTTAAAATATTTAGAAGGTACACATGATTTTAAATCATTTTCAAAAGCAGATGAAGAAAAAGAAGATTTTACTAGAACTATTATTCAAACTAATTTAATTAGAAATGTTAAAGATGTTAATAGATTTATAATTTCTTTTTTAGGTACTGGATTTTTAAGGTATCAAGTAAGAAATATGGTTGGTTTATTAATTGAAATAGGTGAAGGTAAAAGAAAAAGTGAAGATGTATTAGATATATTAGAAGCTAAAGACAGAAGAAAAGCAGGCATTACGGCTCCACCTGAAGGATTATATTTAAAGGATGTATTTTATAGGTAATTATGTTAAAATTCTAGCTAAGTAAATTAGTAGATATTATATCCAAATATGGTAAATGCATTATACTAATAAAAGTGGATGAAAACAATTATCAAAAATTAAATATAGAAATTGTGGGTGGTAAATTAAATATAGATGATGAATCTTTATTACAAATTTTATCATTATTGTATGCTGAGGCATTTTTACCAAAAGAATTTGAAAAGAATAGAAATTATTTTGTTCAAGAGCCTGAAGAAAAAAAATTAAATAATAATTTTGAAATTAAAGTTTTTATAGAATTATGTCAATTGATAGAAAGAATATTAACTTATTCTAATCCGTTTACAGAAGATTATGACATATCAGCTATTTCAATTTATGAAAGTTATAAAGACTATATAAAAGAAGATGGTCCAATAAAAATATCAACTGTTACTGATTATAGTGGAGAATATTTTGATAGTATATTAATTCCACTAGCAATAAAAGAACAAATTAAATTACGTAAGACATTATTAAAAAGTAATGAAGCACATATTGAATGTCAAAATGCGATGATGCTATTAAAAGAATTAAGTCAATTTGAGGGAAAAATAATAGATTTAGCTAAAATAAAAGAGATTTTAGCTAAATATGGATATGATAGTTTTTCAAAAGAAACAAAGGAAAATATTGATGAATATTTAAAATTATTTGATGATGAAAATAAAAAAAATATGTAGGTAATTATATGTTGACATTCGAACTATTGTTTGATATAATGAGTTTGCGATGATATTGCATAAAATTTATTTTAAATATAAAAATATATATAAAGGAATTAGCAAATGATAGAGTTGGAAAAATTAATTAATTTTATTATAGAAAAATATGATGAAATCAATTTGGAATGGGAAAAAAATGAAAATTATAATCAATTAAATATGAAAAAAATACAAGTTGCTGATGTGTATATCGATAAAGAAAAATTAAATTATATATTTAATTATCGTAATTTTATTAATGATAAATTCTCATATATATTTAACGAATTACAACAAATAGGATTTTTAGGTAATGTAACAAGTAGAGTAAAAGCTTTAAATTCAATTCAATATAAAATAGAAAATTACAAATTAAATCA
Source organism: uncultured Bacilli bacterium (assembly GCA_944331815.1). The sequence goes on along the minus strand of CALVIQ010000008.1, from coordinate 1,217 downwards.
CGAAAATGGAAAAATTCCACTTAAAAAATGTTTAAATGATTTGTTAGGATTCAGAATAGTTTTATTAAATGATATTGATTATAATAGTGTGAAAAATTATATAAAAGATACTTTTCCTAGTTTAAAATGTATCAAATCGACTAAAAAAGAATATGATGCAGTACATATATATTTTGGAAATGAAAATAATAAAAAATTTCAATGGGAATTACAGCTATGGAATAAAAGTAAAGAAAAAACAAATTTAAAATCACACGCGGAATATAAACAAGACTATACTAAATGGGAAAGCAGAAATAATAAAGGAGGTGTTTAGTTATGATTAAACATTATATAATAATTGCTAGTGCATATTCTATTGGGAAAAGAATAGCTTTAGATTATTATTCTGAAGACATATTATCGATGGAAATTATTCAAAAAGATATTGATTATATAATGGATAAATGTGGCAAAGATGTGCCTATATCAAGTCATTTCGTTCAAGTCGAAGAAAAAGGATGGGATGCGGTAAGAAAAAAGGACAAATTTTTTGATGGTGTAAAATTAGTTGCAACAAAAGAAGAATTTGTTAAATTAATTTTAGCCGATCAAAAACTATTAGGTATTGATATTGCAAAATATATCTTAACTAAAAAACCTTGTACACATTTAAAATTAGAAAAATTAGTTTATATGTGTTATGCTGATTATTTGTGCAAAGAAGATGCAAAATTATTTGATGATACTATATATGCTTATCGGTTAGGTCCAGTAATTAAGACTGTTTATGAAAAATATAAGAAAAAACGTACTCTATTATCAAAAGAACCAGCAGTTGAAGATGATAAAATAATGTACGATAGACAAGAAGAAAAAATGCCAATTAAAAGTCGTATTTTAGCTTCTAAAGATGGCTTAAAAAAAATTATAAGTATTGACCAAACATTAGACAAATTTGGTGATTATACCGCAACACAATTAGTTGATATTACTCATAAAAAAACTAGCCCTTGGTATAAAGTTGGATGTGGTGAAATAAATGATCAAATAATATCTGATGAAATGATAAAAAAATATCACAAATATGAAAAAATGTAGTAAAAAAACGTATAATTTCATTGACAAATATATGTTTTTTTTATATAATTAAAAGCGGTACATTAATTTATTCCCACATTTAATGAATCTTGGGACAATTCATTATTTGGAAGAAAGGAAAATAATATGAAAAATTC
>CALVIQ010000007.1 GCA_944331815.1 uncultured Bacilli bacterium | reverse complement strand
TGGCATTCCCTAAATTTACCATTTCTTTTACTTTTTCTGCATCTAAACTTGATGTACATATTCTTACATAATCTTTATCCAATTGAGCTTTCACATCTTCAGTAGCACAATAATTATTGATTCCACTTAATATCATATTTGATTCTGATAATCCGGCACTTTTTTTAGCATCATCTACCACATTTAATATTATTGGGGTTGCTATTAAAGCTACTATAGCCAATATAATTATTACAGCCAACAATTCAATTAAAGTAAAGCCCAATGATTTGAGGCAAAAAATATTCTTATTATTTTTCATAAAAATTTCTCCTTTTCTACAGTAAATTTATAAATATATTTAATAATTAAACTGTACTAATGTATTCTAATAATCTTAAGAATAATTTAATAAATTTTTTATCTAATTTATATTTGCTTAACTTCCTTATAGCAATTCTTTTTTTCTTAATTGGCATATCACTAAATATTATAGAATCTATTTTTTCTTTCAATAATGTTTCAATTTGTAAATCATCTAATATGCCTGCAATATCATCATTAATTAATCTAGTAGGATCAAATTCAATATCTTTACCTTTACAATTTATAGTTAATTGACTAATTGATTTTACATTATTAATTTCAACTACAAAATCAGGGCCTGATACATATGACTTACTTTCAATTTGTTCTCTATTTTCATAAACAATAACATCTGTTGCTTTCTTAGCATTTCTAAATATTAATTTATAATTACGATATTCAGGAACTATACCACTTTTACCTTCCAAAGCTCTAATAATAACAGTATAATTACTTGGCATATAATTATATTCTATCTTAGTTAATAAATAAAATCCTTTTTCATATAAGCTTGAAATTCCATCATCTTCATATAATAAATATTCATTACTTATACCTGGAAAAAAATGAATTTCCATATTTTTAGGAGGTGTTGTATCATTTAAATTTTCATTAGATCCTAATGGAATAATACTTCCAGCTTTTGCAAATACAGGATAATTTTGATCTTTATAAAAAGTAACATAATTATTATTACCTGGATATTTTTGACCAGTAAAAAAATCATACCAAATACCTTCAGGCATATAAAATCTATGAACCACTCTATTCATTATGTGATCTTTCTTCTTTGTTATTGGACAAACAAATAATTGACTTCCAAAGTAATATTCGTCACAATATAATAAATCGTCATACATTTCTTTAGCAACATAATAAATTGGTTTAATAATTGGAACTCCATCTTTATAATATTTGTATGATTCACTATACAAATAAGGTATTAATTTATGTCTTAATTGTAAATAATCTCTTACAATTCCAAGAGTTTTAACACTCCAACGCCAAGGTTCTCTTTTATAATATTTTCCACAATCAGCACCAAATTTAAATATAGGAGAAAATACACCTAATTGAACATATCTTGTATATAATTCATTATCTTCTATTCCTTTAAAATAGCCTCCAATATCATGACTATAAAAACTAACACCTATATTAGTTGCATCACCATTAAATTTAGGAATTTGTTTTAATGATTCCCAACTAACTTTCGTTTTACCAGCATATAAAACAGAATAAAAATGTTGGTTTAATTCAGAATTATAAGATAACATCATTGGTCTTCTTTTATAATTACGCAACATATCATAAAATTGATAATGTTTAAGTAAAAAATCTTGATTTATAGTTTTTTTATCATAATGATCTAGCCAATAAAAATCAATGCCTAAGGCATCTAATGGATGAATGTATAATTTTAAATAAACATCAATCCATTTAGGGTCTAAAACATTATAAGGTATCACACCATTCTCATCAACACTTAAATATTTTTTTGCTTGTTCAAAATATTCATCAATATCGTAAAATCCTTCTGTCGGATTAATGCTTAAACCAACTCTTATTCCTTGATTATGTAAATAAGAAATCATTTCATATGGAGCTTTGAATAAATCTTTATTAAAAGTAAAACCTGTTTTTAAATGAATTTTATCTTTATAAGTTCTTATATGCCAATCTTTGTCTAATAAAATAACTGAAATAGGAATTTGATATTTATTAAAATTATCAACTAGTTCTTTTAATGTTGCATCATTATAATCATTATTTCTACTCCACCAATTTCCTAAAGCGAAACGTGGAATTAATGATGGTTTACCAGTTAAATTATAATAATCTTTTAAACACAAATCAAAATCATTTAAATAAACAAACAAATATATATCTATTCCATCATTATCATTATCTTTTATAGTTCCATCTTCACAAATAATTTTATCTTTTGAATCATCAATTGAAACAAAGCCATCTAAAGAATATAAACTTTTGATATTTTTTATTTTACCATTTTCAATTAAAATAGGTGTCCCATAATTTTTAGCTTCAGCATGCTTATAATACCAAACTCTATTAGTATTTAATATTTCTACTTTAAAAATATTATTATTCGTTATCTTTTTTTCTTTTTCATAATATATTCTAAAGTAAGGAGTTGTAATCTCTAAATAATTTTTATCTTGTTTTAATTGAAAATCAACTTTAGGAAAATTTCTATTTCTAGCAAATAAAGTAGGTTCATCAGAAAAAGAACCTGTTTCACTATATTGAATCCTAATTAATCGATCAGATAAAATTGTAAATCTATATTTTTTGCCTTGCAACACACTACTTGGATTAGGTTTTATTTTATTATAATCTATTTTAAAATGCTCACCTAAATCATACATATATACCCCTCCTTATATTTCTTCTATTTTCATAAAATTAGTATATTTTATTTTTTTAAATGGATAACCACCGGTAATAATAATACTATCTTTTTCCTTTAATTGTAAAACATCCTTAGCTAACTTTTTACTTTTTTCAATTATAGAATCTAAATTTTGTAAATTATCAATTAAAATAGGATATACGCCAAAATTTAAAGCTAATGATTTGGTAGTTTGGTCATCTGGACTTGGTGCAATAATTGGACAAATAGGTCTAAATCTACTTATTTTTTTTGCAGTATAACCACTCATAGTTGGCGTAAATATTGCTTTACAATTAAGTCTCAAAGCACAACCAGCAACACTATATGCCAATGAACCTGTTGCATCTCTTTTCTCAGTTTTTATAGCTTTTTCTAACATATATTCATAATCAATATCATTTTCAACTGTTTTTAATATATTTTCTAATAATTTTAAAGTTTCAATTGGCTTCTTACCTATTGTTGTTTCATCAGATAACATAATAGAATCTGTTCCATCTAAAACAGCATTAGCTATGTCTGATACCTCCGCTCTTGTTGGATAATCAAAACTATTAACACTTGACAACAAATCAGTTGCTATAACACTAATTATTCCATTAGCATGACATTTTGATATAATTTTTTTTTGAATACCAGGAATTTTTTCTAAAGGTACTTCCACGCCTAAATCTTTTCTATCAATTATAATTCCATCACTAACTTTAATTATACTATCTATATCATCAATTGCAAAATTATTTTCTATTTTTGAAAGAATTTGCAAATGATCATTTCCGATATTTATTAACAAATCATTAACTTCTAATACATCTTCAGAACTTGAAATAAAAGAAAGTGCTAAAAAATCTACATTATTATCATTAGCAAATTTTATTATTTCTTTATCTTGAAATGATAAATAATCACAATTAAATTTTACATTAGGAACTCTTAATGTTTTATTATCTTTAATTTCACCATCATTTAAAACTTTACATAATAAATAATCATCATATTTTTCTAAAACTTTTAATTCTATTATTCCATCAATAATTAATTTAGAATTTAAAGGAACATCATCAATCAAATTTTTATAATCAACACTGAATTTTGTACAATCACCTAATACGCTATCCCTGTAAATCCTTATTTTATCATCTTTTTTTAAATATGCTTTACCATTTAAAATATGTTCTATTTTAATAGTTGGACCTTTTATATCAAGTATTATTGCAACATGTGATTTTAATTCTATATTTAATTCATTAATTATTTTAATAATTCCACGACAAAAAGTAGGTGTTGAATAACTCATATTTATCCTGAAAGCATCAACACCATTTGCAATCATTTGTTTCAATATATCTTTATTTGCAGTTACAGGACCTACTGTAGCAACAATCTTAGTTTTATTCATTTTATCCCTTCTATTCTTATAATAATTATAAATTAAATATTAATTTTAGTCAAGAAAAAAAGAAAGCTATACAGGATAAAAACACGAAAAAAATATAAATAAATATTGACAATATTTATTTATAAAGGAAAAATCGATAATTTTTAATAAAAATATAAAAATTTTTAATGCATAATTAGTAAAATACCTGTAAAATAT
>CALVIQ010000006.1 GCA_944331815.1 uncultured Bacilli bacterium | reverse complement strand
TAGAAATTCACAAGACATCATTCGTCATTTGATTACAAAAATCGAAGACTAAGGAGGAAATATGAATAGAGTTTTATTAGTAGGAAGATTAACTGCTAAACCAGAATTAAGATATACTAATTCTAATTTGCCATATACTCGTTTTTCTGTAGCAGTAGATGGTATTCCAAGCGCCAATGGAGAAAAAAGAACTGACTTCATTAATACTGTTGCTTGGAGAAAACAAGCAGAAAATATTTGCCAATATTTAGATAAAGGTAGTTTAGTTTCTGTTGAAGGAAGACTTCAAACAAGTAATTACACAGATAAAGATGGTAATAAAAGATATTCAATGGATGTGCAAGCTGATAATGTAAGATTTTTAGAATCAAGAGCTCAAGCACAAGGTAGAACAAATAATGTATCTACTACTCCATATGATTTCCAACAACCATCTAATGATGTTAATATCGATAATGATCCTTTTGCTGATTTTGGTGATAGTGTATCAATCGATGATAACTTTTTAGATTAAGGAGGAATATAAATGGCTGAATTTTATCGTAAAAAGAAAAAAGTTTGCCAAATGTGTGCTGGTAAAGACGTTGATTATAAAGATGTTGAAACTATAAAAAAATATATCAGTAATGAAAAAGGTAAGATATTACCTCGTAGAATTACTGGAGCATGTGCAAAACATCAAAGACATATAGCTAATGAAATTAAAAAAGCACGTTTTATGGCTTTAATACCATTTACAAAATAGTAAATGGTTTTTTATTAGAAAGAGTGATTATATGATTTATACAGGCAGTTATAAAAATTGTTTAAAAGGAAATTTTGTTTCTATATCTGGTGATAGAGGAAGAATTTTTGGGTATCAGGGTTTATGTTTCCCTGCTTTAGCGCCTAAATTATCATTTTGGGAAGAATGGCATAGAAATATAAATAATATTGATGAAAATGAAAATAATTATTTTTATGTAAAACAGTACTATAATATGGTATTAAAACAATTTGATCCTAATGAAATAGTTAAATTATTTGATAATGATACTATATTTCTTTGTTATGAAGATAATATGGAATTTTGCCATCGTCATATTGTAGCTTATTGGTTGGAAAGAGAATTAGGAATAAATGTACCGGAAGTTAAAGTAGATGAATATGGCAATATTATATTTTTAGAAAGACCAGAATGGATAAAAGATATGTTAGACAAAGTAATTGAAGAAGAAAATAAAAAAGAGAAAAGTTTTTTAAAAAGACTAATAATGAAAATTGAAGGTGTATAAATATGGAATTATTATCTCCGGCTGGTAATCTTGATAGTTTAAAAGCAGCTATATTAGGTGGTTGTGATGCAGTTTATTTAGGTGGTAAATTATTTGGAGCTCGAGCTTTTTCAAATAATTTTAATGATGAAGAATTAGTTGAGGCAATTAAATATGCTCATTTATACGGCGTTAAAGTATATGTAACAGTAAATACATTAATTTATGAAAATGAAATAGATAAATTTATGAAATATGTAGATTTTTTATATAAAAACAATGTTGATGCTCTAATTATTCAAGATATTGGAATGATGGATTTACTTAGGAAAACCTATCCTTTATTAGAACTACATGCATCTACTCAAATGCATATTCATAATTTAGAAGGAGTTAAATTAATAGAAAATTTAGGATTAAAAAGAGTTGTTTTAGCTCGTGAAACACCAGTTGAATTAATTGAACAAATTAAAAAGAATACTAATGTTGAATTAGAAGTGTTTGTTCATGGTGCTTTATGTATTAGTTATTCAGGACAGTGTTTATTTAGCAGTTTAATCGGTAATCGAAGTGGAAATAGAGGAAGTTGTGCCGGAAGTTGTAGACAAAAGTACAATTTACTAGTTGATGGTAAAAAAATAAATAAAGATAATTATTTATTAAGTTGTAAAGATTTATGTACTATTGAAGATATTGGTAAATTAATTGATATTGGTGTTGATAGTTTTAAAATAGAAGGTAGAATGAAATCACCTAGCTATGTCTATTTAGTTACTAAACTTTATAGACAAGCAATTGATTCATATGTTAATGGTAAAGAATTTAAATTTGATTTAACAGAATTAAAGAAAATATTCAATCGTGAATATACCAAAGGATTTTTATTTAATGAAACTAATATTGTAAATGAATATCGACCAAATCATTTAGGTGTAGAAATGGGAAAGGTAATAAAATCTCAAAATAATTATGTTGATATTCTATTAACATCTGAATTAAACATTAATGATGGTATTAGATTTATTAATAATGATGTAGGTTTTATAGTAACTCAAATATTTAAAAATAAAAAAACAGTCACTAAAGGTAATATTGGTGATGTTGTATCTATTTATTGTAAGGATAAAGTATCTGGTAATGTTGTTAAAACTTATGATTACTTATTAAATAAAAAAATAGATGATATTTTAAAAGCAAATAAAAAAATAAAGATTGAAGGTAATTTAGAAGTTTATATAGATAAAAAAATTAAATTAAAAGTAACTGATGGTAAAAATAATATTGAAGTATCTGGTAATATAGTTAGTGAAGCAATAAATAGTCCAATTTCATTTGATAGGATAAAAGAACAATTAAATAAATTAGGTAATACAATATACGAATTTAGTGAATTAAATATAGTTGGTGATACTAATATATTTATACCAATTAAAGAATTAAATGAAATGAAGAATAATTTTGTTAATATATTGAATGAAAAAAGATTATATAGATATGAATATATAAAAAAAGAATATAGTATAGATTTGCCTAATTTTCCTAAAGAAAAAAATTATAATATTTTAATTAATGATATTAAAGATTATGAAAAAAATAGTAATTATAAATATATTTATATGGATGAAAATTTATATAATAAAATTGATGATGAAAGAAAGGTATTACGATTAGAACGTGTAATTGAAAAACATAAAGAATATAATAAAAAATTATTAATAGGTGAATTAGGTAGTTTAGTACATAAAGATATATTAACAGATTTTTCATTTAATGTTACAAATTCCTATTCAGTAGCATTTTTACATTCTCATAATGTAAAACAAATATGCTTGTCATATGAATTAACTGACACACAAATTAAAAATTTAATTGATGCATATCATAATAGATATCATAAACATCCTAATTTAGAGTTGGTTATTTCTGGAAATTTAGAAGCAATGGTATCTAAATATAATATTAATAAAAAATATAATGTTAGTAATTCAATATTAGAAGATAGATTTAAAAATAAATATCCAATCGTTATTAAAAATGATTTAATGCATATATATGATTATAAAAAAAGAAATTATCAAAATCATAATAAATATTTTGATATGGGAATTAATAATTTAAGATATAATAAAGATGTATGAAAATATGTCTTTTTTTGTAAAACAAAATTTTCTCAAAATGTAAAATAAAAATTGCTTTTTTTGTAAAAAAATGATACAATTGAAAAAAGGGAGTGTTAAAAATGAAATATTTACCAAGAGTTGTTGATAAAGAAATAGAAGAACTTATGGAAATTATGGGTGCCGTGTTAATTGAAGGGTGTAAATGGTGTGGTAAGTCAACCACTGGGTTGCATCACGCTAAAAGTGTAATAGAATTTCAAAACCCTGATAAAAAACAAGAATATGATGAAATAAAAAATACTAAACCCTCTTTATTTTTAAATGGTGAAAAACCAAAGATGTTTGATGAATGGCAAATGTACCCTATTGTTTGGGATGCAATCAGAACTGATGTCGACCATACTGGGTTAAAAGGTCAATATATATTAACAGGATCTGCTAAACCAAGTGAAGGAGAAACAATGCATACGGGTACGGGGCGAATATCTAGAGTATTGATGCGGCCTATGAGTTTATTTGAATCGTTAGAGTCAACTGGCGAAGTATCTTTTAAGGATATATTAGAAGGAAATGATATATCTGGTGTATCCAAATTATCATTAGAAGATTTAGCTAGTATTATTGTAAGAGGAGGATGGCCTGCAGCAATTGAAATTAAAAGTAAACTAAAATATAGATTCGCTAAAGAATACGTCAAATCAATAATTCACGAAGAAGTAAAAAAAATAGATGATGTTGAAAGAAATCCATTGAAAATGCAAAATGTATTAAGAAGTTTAGCGCGTAATATTTCTACTCAAGTTTCAAATTCTACTATTGAAGAAGATGTCAAAAACAATTTTGAAGATATATCACGACCAACATTAAATGATTATTTAAATACTTTAGAAAAATTATTTGTTATTGAAGATGTCAATGCTACTAATTTGAATTTTAGAAGCAAATATGCATTAAGAACGAAACCTAAAAAATATTTTGTTGATCCATCTATTGCTACTGCTATTTTAGATATAAAACCAAATGATTTAATTAATGATTTAAATATTTTTGGCTTTATATTTGAATCACTTTGTATAAGAGATTTAAAAATATACACTCAAAGTTATGACTCGAATATAACATTTTATCGTGATGAAAAAGATTTTGAAGTAGATGCTATAGTTAGAACTAATAGTGGTAAGTGGGGAGCAATAGAAATAAAATTGGGTGCTGGCTATATAGATGAGGCTGCCAAAAATCTATTAAAATTTAAAGAACGTGTCGATATAGAAAAATGTGGAGAACCAGCATTTTTAATGGTGCTAACAGGTGCAAACTATTCATATAAAAGACCAGATGGCGTTTACGTAGTATCGATTGGAACATTAAAAAACTAAAATGCACGGAATGAAAATGATAAATTATACGGAATAAAAAAGTAAAATTATACGGGATGTATTTACAATAATTGAATAAAAGGGTATAATTATATTAATAGAAAGGAATTATTTAAATTGTGATAATATGGAAATAAAAAATTATAAGCCTCGAATAATTGATGACAAAATAGAAGAATATTTAAATACTTTTGGCGCAGTTTGTATAGAAGGACCAAAATGGTGTGGTAAAACTTGGACATCGTTATATCATAGTAAAAGTCAAATTATGTTAGGAGATCCAAGCGGTAATTTTCAAAACAAACAATTAGCCGAATTATCACCTGATATAATTTTAGAAGGAGATAAACCTCGCTTAATAGACGAATGGCAAGAAGTTCCAAGAATATGGGATGCAGTTAGATATAATGTCGATAAAACAGGAACTAAAGGACAATATATTTTAACTGGCTCTGCTACACCTAACCATAAAGGAATATTACATAGTGGTGCGGGACGAATAGCAAAATTAAGGATGAGACCGATGTCATTGTATGAGTCCGGTGCTTCAACAGGTGACATTTCTTTAAAAGATATTTGCAACAATAATATAAAAGAAAAATTAACTGGTGAAGTAGATTTAAAAAAAATAATCGATTTAATAATAAGAGGAGGTTTTCCTAGTAATATCGATACACCTTTAGAAAATGCTAGTCTAATGCCAACAGAATATTTAAATGCAATAATAGATGATGATGCTTTTCGAATTGATGGAATAAAAAGAGATACAACAAAAATGAAATTACTATTACGCTCATTAGCGCGAAATGAAAGTACTACTGTAACCAATAAAACATTAAAAAATGATATAAAAGAAAAAGATAATGAAGATATCGATGTCGATACTGTAGCATCTTACTTAGATATATTTGAAAGATTATTTATAATAGATAATCAAAAACCATTTTTTCCTAAAATGCTTTCTTCAGTAAAAGTTAAACAAGCAGAAAAAAGACATTTTGTTGATCCATCTTTAGCCTGCTCATTATTAAAAGGAACTAAAGATAAATTATTAAATGATTTAAATACGCTTGGATTCCTATTTGAATCTTTATGTGAACGAGATTTAAAAATATATGCAGAATCATTTAATGCTAATTTATATCACTATCAAGATTATAATAATAAAGAAATAGATGCAGTAATTGAATTAGAAGATGGTCAGTGGTGTGCTTTTGAAATAAAATTAGGCGCTAATCAAATAGATGAGGCCGCTAATAACTTGTTAAAAATAAAAGAACAATTTAAAGAAAATGGTCCTAAAGTATTATGTGTAATATGTGGTTTATCTAATGCTATATATAAAAGACCAGATGGTGTAATAGTAGTTCCTATAACTTCATTAAAAAATTAAAGTCTTGTTATTAAATTTTACAAGACTTTTTCTTTTTGAAAAAAAATAACAAAAAATGCAAAAAAATGCTTGATTTTCATATATTTTTATTGTATAATTTTGAATGTGTGACTGCGATGATGTGCAAGGTTGCCGATACACCAGGTTAAGTTGAAAATAATTTAAAAGGTAAATCGGGTTATTTGCTCGGAGCGAGTCTATACGTGATATAGGCGAAGGGAGGATATTATGTCTAAAGAAAAAATTCGTATTAGGTTGAAAGCATTTGAACACAAATCATTAGATAAGGCTTGTGCGAAAATAGTTGAAACAGTTAAAAGAACTGGTGGAGAAGTTTCAGGACCAATTCCATTACCAACTGAAATCGAAAAAATTACTATCTTAAGAGCTGTTCACAAATACAAAGATAGTCGTGAACAATTCGAGATGCGTACACATAAGAGATTAATCGATATCAAAAATCCTAGTAAGGAGACAATTGATGCATTAACTCATTTAGACATACCTA
>CALVIQ010000005.1 GCA_944331815.1 uncultured Bacilli bacterium | reverse complement strand
TCTTGTATTTCTTTTTTTAATACTTGGTCAAGCGTAATTGTACGTTTTGAATTATTAGTACTTTCTTTTTCATATTTCAACTTTATATAACCTAAAGAGGCGAGATTGTTAATACATTTAGAAATTGTTTGTTTGCTATAGCCATGAACTTTCATAAAATAGCTATTAGTTGCCCAACAATATCCTTTATTATTACACAAAGAAATTATGTGTATTAATAATAACTTTTCTAAAGATGATATTCTATTATCGCTAAATACTGATAATGGTATAATTGGTTTTATATATTCTTCCATATTATCCTTATATAGAATTATAAATAAAATATATCTTTATAAAAGTGCACTTTTACATACTATTTTCCCTAGGTATCTATATCTTACAACAAATAAAAATAAAGTTGAATTGTACGAAATACGAAAAAGGAGTACAAATTGTGCTCCCATAAGAATATTACTTTTTATACTATTTATAAATAAGCAATATCATTTATTGTAAAACCTTTATTTTCATTAATCTTATCTCTTAATATAGACAATAATTGCATTATTAAATAATTTATTTCTTCAAAAGACACCTCTATATTAATGATTTCACTTTTTACATGAAATAATTTGTTCCTTATTCCATCATCACCATAAATTCGTTTTATTATATTTACAGTATTTTCTGGTAACACTTCAACATTATTGTCTATTATTGATATTGGCGTTTTCATAATTCCTTGTTCATAATGCTCAACATCTGATTCTGGAACCAATTTATATATTTCTAAAATTATTTTTTCAATAAGTGGAAAACTGTAATTTAAGCTTTCAACCTTATTTGAGTTAAGTAAATTAATATCTACTTCTCCTATTAATTTAATAGTATCATTATTTTGTATTGCTCTTATAAAATCTAAATATGTAAACTTAACCATTCTATCACTTCCTTAACATTTTTTCTTTCATTACGGCTTATTTCAGATTCAAAAATTAAAGGTGTTTCACCAATTTCTTTATTATATTTGTAATTATAATATTTTGACAAATCAACTTTTTTTCCAAATTTATCTTTTATTTTATCCAATAAAAATCTTAATTTTTCAAAATTAACATTAAACAGTTTAGCTTTTGCTACCAATCTATATATATCATGCCCATACTTTTCAACTTCTTTTACATTTAATTCCGACGCAACTATTAAGTAATATTTAATACTAATTTCAACATAGTATAATAAATTATAATAAATTGTTGATTTAGTTAAATTGTAATTTAGTGAAGCAATAAGTAATTTATATGCCTCATCCTTTAATAATTTATAATTATCTTTTATATCATCTAGTATTTTATTAACATTATTACAAGCAATATCTTGAATTTCTGGTAATGATTTTATATCAAATTTACTATTTATCATTTAATAACCAACTTACAAATATTAAACCTGAAAATGTAACGAGCAGGGCTATATCAAGATTAGAGTTTATCATTACCCCATGCATCATTTTATTTCTTAAATTTAAACCTGATTTTTCATATAAAATATAATTTAAATACATTATTCCATCTTTTTTATCTTCATCAGAATATATTTCAAATAAAGCATTTAAATTGCTATATCCATCTTGTGATATATTTAAATTATTACGTTGCAATAATTTTAAAACATCAGTCTCAATTGCTAAGATATTACTTACAACAATTGAATAATCATTATCATTTTGATAAGAAATACTATCCTTTAACTCATTGATGATTTTTCTAAAATCATCATGTCCCAAAACAGAAAGAGTTAAATTTTGCTGCATTAAAAAAGTTTTAGATAAATATCTTAAAAGTTCCTCGTAATAATTTTGAGATAATTTATTCATTAATCTAGGATGGTTTATAGTATATTCTTTACCTTTTTGATCATAATATTTTTTAAAATTACTATTTATCCTATTTTTTTCTTCAATTCCTATTGAATAAACTTGTTCAACAGAATCTATATGATACATTGAAACTATACTTTGTAATGGATATTTTGCATAAGATTCTAATGCATGCCCAACATCAGCAGTAAACCTAACTTTCGATGCAGCATATAATGAAAATTTATTATTCAATAATGAATTTCTAAAATTATCAACTTCTTTACTAGGAATTGACTGTTTAAATTCCGTTTCGTGCATCTCAGAATTTACATAAATTTCATCTGATAGTAAATATCTTTTTAATCTTAACAAATAACTTAAACACTCTCTAAGTTTTTCTTTTTGTCTATCATTTAATGATTCGATATTTTGAAGAATATATATTAATTCTTTTTTCAAATTTTCAATTTCAGATAATCCCCGTATAAAACTATATTGTTTATCTACTAATTTTCTACATAATTGATTAACAATATCAACATATTTGTTTAGTATCTGATTCAATTTACCTTCATTTAAATTATTTGTTTTATCTAATTCAAATAGAACATCTTTTGCATAATTATATCCATCAAAATGCTTTAATGAATCAATAATGTAATTAAAATATGTTTCAATATGCTCATTTATGTTATTGTCATATTTTATAATATTATATAAATTATTTTTATTATTAACTAACAAATCTATTAATTCAACATTATATTCTTTTTTATGATTTATATTATTAAAAACACGATTTATAATTTCTACATCTATAAAAACTTCATTTTTAATTCCATAATTAAATAATTGTTTATAAAAAACATAAATTTCATCTATGATAGATGTAAAAAAAATTTTAGTTAACTTTAGTTCATCTAATACCAACTTAAAATCCTTTTTTGATTCATCATATTTTTTATAGTTTTGTTTATATTCCTTTGTATTTATAGTATTAAAATATGTATAAAGAAACTCAATAAGTAAAGTTTTCTCATATTTTAAATCTTTTTTTTGCGCATATAAATATAAATCAAAAATATGTCTTATATCTATTTTTGATATTCTTATCTCATAACTATTAAAAACTGTTACAAATCTATTATTTTGATAGAATATAGAATTGTATAACCCAAGAAACTTTTTAAATTCAGCATTAAAAACATCAATTGGAACACTATCATTGAAATTATAGTCAAATTTTTCATTACTATAATCCGTTGCTATATTTTCTTCTAAAAAAGACTTTAATAATTTTCTCATTGATTACCTCCAACTACATAAAAAGCGCAATACAAAAACTTAAATAAATATAAGCCTGTACTAGCGCCTTTTTTATCCTTTTATTATATTTATAAATTTCTAATTAAATTTGATATTTGTGTATTATTTATTTGTACTCTAAATTTAACATCATAACCATCATCTTTTAACTGTTCAAAAAATTTTTCAGCACATTTTATTTTATGCTTTTGATCAGATGGGATATCTTCTTCTGTTTTATAATCCTTTGTTTCTATAACTAAATTAATTTCCTTAATATCATTGTCTCTTTTAACAACATACATAAAGTCAGGACTATAACTAGCACCGTCAATAAGTGGTATTCTAATACTTCTTGAAGGAATTTTACCAAATACAATTACTTCATCATTATCTAACATTATATTTCTCTTTTCAAGTTCAGAGTCATATAAACAAATATCATATAGATACTTATCGCTTGGTTTATCATCTTCACTATAACCTACTCCAAGGCTACCATCAACAACATATTCTTTAGGATTTCCATCTTTATCCGTTAATGCTGTTTCTCCGTTTTCTAAAGCAGTTGATGAGTATTTAAATTTTCCATATAACGTTTCACGTTTCCAATTATTTATTTTATTTATAAAATTAGTCAAAGTATTAATATTGAAGAACGAGTCTTCTATTATTCTATTTTTGCTAAACTTAAGGAATGCATTATGTATTACTTTAATTGGTATATTTGTACTATTATATATTTTATTTAAAAACACATTATAAGAAATTGTATCTTCATATACATCATACTCTGTGCTTGCTTCTCTTACCATAAATGCACCGTTTTCATCAGTCATTATTTTATTCTCATAACTAATTAGTTCTGCAATTCCTTCAACACCTGATTTTAGAATATTTACAAGTTGTTTTGTTATTTCATCATCACTAATTTTAGAATAAGAAATAAAATATTTTCTATTTAATATCGACCATAATTCTTTAATTTCATCAAATCGATTTTTTCTAATTTTTGCTCTATGCACAACACTATTATTTTTATTAATAACTTTCCCAGACCTTAAACCAATATTTAAATCAGGATATTCACTAAATAATCTGTCTCGATTAATCGTAATTATATTTTTGTTCATATCAATATAATCTTTTTGTAATAGTTCAATAAATATTTCTTTTGAATTTTTTCCTAGTGAACTTGCTAAGGCATTTAGTTGTTCATCAGTAATAACTCTATTTTCACTTATATCTCCGTTGATTTCATTAATCAATTTCTCAGCAAAATTCTTTTCAGTAAAATCAACAATATAATTTAAATAAAATTGTTCGTCTGAAATTCGTGATAAACTCTCGTTTACAGGCAAGCGTAATCCCCTACCAACTTCTTGTATTTTACTATTATCACTACCACTACTTCTTAGTTTTGCAATGGTAAATACGTTAGGGTTATCCCAGCCTTCTTTTAGTGTCCATTTTGAAAATATAAATCTAAATGTATTAAATTTACCATTTTTCTTATAAATTGAAAGTGTTTCTTCTTTATTAATTAAAATATTATTAATTTCTTCGGCAATATTATCATCTGAATCATTATTATCTTTAGAAAAATAGCCTCCATGACATTTAGAAACATCATTTAAAGTTTCAATTAAGTATTCTTTGTATAATAATTCATTTGAATCTTCTTCATTTATTTTACTTAATTCTTTTTCTATTTTTTTCTTTAATATTTTCTCAAAAATATCTTTTAAATATGTTGGTTGTGGATTTTGTTTGTTTTCTCTATATGAATCAATATCGTCTATAAAGAAAAGTGCTAATGTTTTAATTTTATCTCTTCTTTTAAAATTTTGTTTTTCTGTTTCAAAATGTGCATCTAAAGCATTTTCAATCATTACTGTTTGATATGATGTTGAATAAATATCAGTATATATTTCTGATCCTTTATTTAATTCTTGACCATTTGATAAAAGTAGTGTTTTCCCAATTCCAGAAACATATATATTTTCAAATGAGTTATCTATTTGTTTTAAAGAATCACCTTTTTCTAATTCAAACGTTTTCTTATTATTCTCTGAAATTAATTCTAATTTGACAGTTTTCTTATTACTTAATTCTAATACTTTGATTTTCTTGTTATTGCCATTAGGTGATTCTAAATATTTAACACTTACACCCTTTACTAAATTTTGATTAAATGCATCACAACTTCCCAAATTATAAATTAAATTATGATAATCTTTTTCAATATTTCGTCCATTTTTTATATCTGGAAAAGTAGCACCAAATCTAATAATACATTGAGGCTTAATTTTGTTTTCTATAAATTCAAAAGTCTTATTGCCTTTTGAAAATCTATGTGGCTCATCTATTATAATAAAAGGCCTTGTTGCATTAATTGCTTCGCTTGGTATTGAAAAATCTTCAACTGTAGATGAATAGTCTTTAGTAAGCATAGAATTATCTTTAAATAATTGCATATTAACTATTAAAACACTAATTCTATTTCTAATTAATTCTGAAGTTTCTACAAATCCTCTTATACTACTAGGAAAAGTATCTTTTCCTTTTTTATTTCCCTTTTTTGCATTTAATACATATAAATCTATACTTTTACCATATTGGTCTCTAAAATGACTAATTGATTCATATGAATTAATAAAATTAGTTGTCCCTAATTTAATAGGTAATGAAGGTACTAAAATTATAAATTTATGTATTCCATAATTCTTATTTAATTCAAAAATTGTTTTTGTATATACATAAGTTTTTCCTGTACCAGTTTCCATTTTGACATCTATATTTAAATAGTTACCAATACCTACATTTCCCTTTAACGAAGAAGGTAATGTATCATTTAATTCTTTTATATTATTTAACAATTTACTAGAATTTAGATTTATAATTGGGTTAGCATATTTTAATGTATTATTTAAAATAGGAACATTTTCAAAAACCTTATTTATTCTATCAACAGCTTCTGACTGATGCTTTAATCCTTTTTCAAGTTTTAATCCCATAATATACTCCTTTCTAGTATCTTGTTATTACCTCAACATTAATACCTTTAATATTTTTTACTTGTTGTAAATTATCTTTTAAAGTTTGAATTTCATTTAATGTGAA
>CALVIQ010000004.1 GCA_944331815.1 uncultured Bacilli bacterium | reverse complement strand
CATAATGTTTTTATAACAGATAGTATGGAAATATTAAATAAAATGACAAATAATGAAATATATAAAATGCTAATATTAGATACTATTACTAACTTGGCTAAAGGAGAAAGAATTTCATTAGCATTTAAAGATCACTGGGCTTTCCCAGTACCAGCTTAAGAAATGATTACAACAAGTGAAAGAACTGGTAAATTAGCTGAAATGATGCAAAAAGTATCAGCTTATTATCAAGAATTACATCGAAATGCTGTTACAAGAATTAAAACATTTGTTGAACCAGCTTTGATTTTATTCTTAACATTTACGGTTGGTGGAATAGTATTATCAATTGTAATTCCAATGTTTAGCTTCTATAGTTCAATTCAAATGTAAGGGTGATTTTATGGAAATAAGTATTATAATAGGATTGTTTATATTAGGAACCATTTTTGGTTCCTTCTATAATGTTGTGGCTTATAGATTACCTAAAGGAGAATCAATTTTATATCCGGGTAGCCATTGCCCAAAATGTAATCATAAATTAAAACCTTTAGAATTAATACCTATCTTATCTTACATATTACAAAAAGGTAAGTGTGTTAATTGTAAAGATAAAATTTCAATATTTTATCCAATATCTGAAATTGTTTGTGGTTTATTATTTGTAATTTGTTATTTATCATTTGGTATATCTTATAATTTAATAATTGCTTTAACATTTACATCTTTATTGATAATAGTTATTTTAAGTGATTATTATTATATGATTATTGAAGATAGTGTTTTAATTGTTTTTAGTATTTTATTAATGATTGAAATATATTTTATTAACGGATTAGATGTTTTGTTAAATTCACTATTAAGTGCTTTGATATCTTTTATAATTATGTTATTACTAAAATTATTTGGCGATTTTATTTTTAAAAGAGAATCTATGGGCGGTGGAGATATTAAATTAATGGCTGTGTTTGGTTTAATAATTGGTTGGGAATTATCAATTGTTACTATATTTTTGTCAGCTTTTATCGCTTTGCCTGTATCAGTATTTATAATGAAAACAAATAAAAATCACGAAATACCATATGGACCTTTTCTAAGTATGGCAGCCTTAATTATTTATTTTAGTCACATAGATATTAATATGATTTTATCTTTATTAGGTTCTTAATTAATAAAGAATAATTGTCAAATTATAACATTTGACTTTTTTTATTGCTAAATAACAGATATGACATTTTTCGACAATCATTGACAATTAATATTGACAAAAAAAGTAAGTATGTTATAATTATATTGTATTGTAAAGGATATCGTAGTGTACAAAAAAGGGGTGTAGGTAAAAGATGGAAAGTAAATTTACTAAAACTACCGATAAATTAAAAAAAGAAAAAAAACTCAAAAAAAAATTTAAACTAGCTGTGATATTATTACTTTTACTTTTACTTATTTTATATTTTGTAATGGGTATTGTTTATAATAATGGTAATTTTAGTATAACACTCGATAAAAATCTTTATTTAGATAATGGCATAATTATTTATGACGATTTTCAATATAAAGTATATCGTACAGAATTATTAGCTAAAGCACCTGAAACTTTTAACAGTATCAAGGAAATATGGTTACCGGAAGAAATCAAAGATTACGAAGGTGGATCACATAATGGCGATAGTTATTTAGTATATACATTTTATATTGAAAATACTGGAGATGAAGTTGCTGGTTATACTAGAGAGGTTATTATCGATGATGTTATCAAGAATGTTGATGCTGCCATCAGAGTTAGAATTTATAAGAATGGAGAATATCAAACTTATGCAAAATTATCAAGTGAAGGAGAAGTAGAACCAAATACAGTTCCATTTATTGATGATGAAATAATCATGAGTGAAGATGTTACTAATTTTAAACCTAACGATATTGACAAGTATACAATAGTTTTATGGATTGAAGGCGAAGATCCTGATTGTATTGATAATATTTTAGGTGGTGAATTTAAAGTTCGTATGAATTTTAAACCAATAGTTGCAGAATAAGAAGGAAGGGATTATGAAAAGACGTAAGAAAAAACATGAAACAAGAGTAAAGAAATTACTTGTTGCTGCTGTTTTATGTACGATTATTCTAACCGTTTCAACTTATGCATGGTTTATTGGTATGAAGGTTGTTAATGTTTCTAGTTTTGATGTTTCCATTGCTGCTATTGATAGTTTATTATTATCATTAGATGGTGAAAATTGGGAGACTACAGTAACGATTAATGAAGAAAATCATAAAACTGTAAGTTATCCTGGAAACACTAACAGTTGGGGTGGCAAAGGATTAGTTCCTGTTTCATCAGTTGGTAAGATTGATACTGGCTCATCAAGACTTATAATGTATGAAAAAGGAAGTTTTACAGCATCACCTGGTGGTTATCGTGTAATGGCTGCAAGAGTAAAAAATACTGGAGCTAAAGAAGTTGATGGATATGTAGCATTTGATTTATTTATTAAAAATAAATCAGGTCATGCATATTATAAAGAATTAAATCCTAAAAATGAAGAAGCAATTTATTTGGATCCAGAATCAGAAGTAAAAGTTGCTGAAGATGGAGAAATAAAAGCTGGTATTGAAAATTCTGTAAGAGTGGCTTTTGCACAAATCGGACGTGTTATAGCAGTAGAAGACGATGTTGATGTTATTACAGGCATTACTTGTAAATCTGATGACGATGTTACTGGTATATGTGCTGATAGGGATGCTCAAATTTGGGAACCTAATGACACTAAACATGTTACTAATGCTATTAGTTGGTATACAACATCATGTCGTAAAAGAATTGGCAGTGATATAACTAATCCTGCTTCATTTAGTGGACCTTGTAAAACTATTAAAGATGGAGTTTATTATCCAACTTATGCAGTAAGTGGAGAAATTGATTATACAGATCAAGTTGATGTGTATGATGGTAAAGAATATAATGGCTATACCAAGTCAATAGCAAGTTCATATCAAAAAGGTAAACTATACAAAGTGGATTACTTTACTGATACTGATAAGTTTAATGAAGGTGTAGATAGACCTGATTTTATAACACTTGCTCCAAATAGTATTACTAAGGTAAGGATCTATATTTATATAGAAGGACAAGATATAGACAACTATGATTTTGCTTCGTTAGGAAGAAAGATCTCTGTATCATTTGGATTTACTAAAGAAAGATTCTATGGAGAAGATATCGATTATGATGGTGATCCAGAATTACCAGATGATGTAGTTAGAGACCAAACAGTATCTTATGTTAATACTGGTGAAATAACTGATATTTCAAATTCAAAAATTACTTATGATAATGACAAAAAGGAATTTACTTTACCAAGTTGGATGACTAAATTTACATTCAAAGATGGTGGAGTTAAAAAAACAGCTACGCGAGTAGATGATATATGGACAATAAATTAGGAGGTATAAAATGAAAAGAAGAAAGAAAAATCAAAAAGTAAGAAATCTGATTACTCTTTGTGCTTTATGTGCAATTTTATTATCAGTTTCAACTTATGCTTGGTTTATAGGTATGAAAACTGTTAATGTAACAGAATTCGATATTAATATTGCAACAACAGAAGGGTTATTCTTATCTATGGATGGTAAGGATTGGGTTTATACATTAGACGCTAAAAATGCAACTGCTTATGAAGGAAATGCAAATCAATGGTTAGATCAACCTAAACAAGGTTTAATTCCAATGTCTTCAATTGGTGAAATGGATGCAACTTCATCAAGAATGAAGTTATATGAAAAAGGAAGTTTAACTGCTGTTACTGGTGGTTATAGATTATTATCTAGTCAAGTTGATAATCATACTAAACAAGTAGGTGGATCAACTAGTTCAAAAGAATATGTTGAAGGTGATGGATATATAGCATTTGACTTATTTGTTAAGAACTTATCAGGAAATCCTTATTATCCAGAAAATAATGTTTTAAATGAAGAAGCAATTTATTTAAATACTAATTCAGCAGTTTCTGTATCATTAGATGGTGGAGTAGAAAAAGCTGGTATTGAAAATTCAGTAAGAGTTGGATTTGTTCAATTAGGTCGTGTAAGTGCTGCTTTAGATACAGATGTACCAAAAAATCAAAAATTAGTAACAAGTATGACTTGTGCTGATAGTTTAGATGATGATGATGATCCAGAACATGTTACAGGTATTTGTAGAGATGCTCAAATTTGGGAACCAAATGATACTAAACACGTACAAAATGCTATTAATTGGTATAATGAATCTTGTTTAAAAAGAACAGGTGCAGATGTTAATTCAAGTGCATCTTATACTGATGCTACACCATGTAAAACATTAAATACAACAACTGCTTATCCAACATATGCTATTAGTAGAACAATTGGTATTGCTGATAATGTTAATATTTACGATGGTACAGCTTATAATAGTTATACAGCTAATACTAATACATTAGCAGAATACAATGCTGCTGCAGAAGGAACTGATCCGGGACAAAAAGGTGCAATGAAATTAATTGAATTCCCATACTTTACTGATACAATGAAAAATGTTGAAGGTAAAGATCGTCCACAATTTATGACGTTAGCTCCAAATAGTATTACTAAATTAAGAGTTTATGTATGGATTGAAGGACAAGATATTGATAACTATGATTTCGCATCTTTAGGAAAGAAAATTACTATTAACTTTGGATTCACTAAAGAAAGATACAATCAATCAGATTTCCCTGATTATGATGGACCAGCTGTTCCAACAACAAATGAATAATTTAAAATATCACACAATTTGTGTGATATTTTTTATATTATTTTTTAAATAAATTAGATATAAAATTGGTAATTAATTTGAAAATTCTAATAAAAATGTTTTCTTTTTTTTCATTAGGAATTTTTTCAATTGTTTCTTCTGGTGTTTCATTTGGCGGTGTAGTATTAGGCTCTTCAATAGGTATTTCAGGTTCAATAGGTATTTCAGGTTCAATAGGCATTTCAGGCTCAATAGGTATTTCAGGTTCAACTGGATTTTGTATATTTTCTTTAATTATATTATCATTAGGATTAATCCAAGCACCTGGAGTATTTTTTATTTTAGTAATATTGATCATACCATTTGCTTCGTTAAAAATAAAATAAGTATCTTTTTTATATGTACCGATTGGATTTTTTTTATTTTTTGCATTTTCTGAATTAGTGTATGTTGGTATTTTTTCAACAATAATTTTATAAGTTTTAATTTCTTCCTTTGTATATGTAATATAAGGTAATTTCCCATGTTTTGTCCATTTTCTAGAATTATAACCTTTTTTATTTTCAATATTACCTACAGCTGTTATTTGAACACCATTTTTCCATATTGGAGTACATTCGACACATAATCCATCACCGATATAAATAGCGCAATGTCCACTCATCCATAAATATTCTCCGATTTCTAAGTTATTAAAATTAGTTGAAACATTAATACATTTAGCAAGCATTCCTTCAGTGTTTACATCAGGAACTTTATTTATATTATATCCAGCACCACCATATATTGCTTTTGTATTTCCGTTCCACCCCCATAATATACCTTTTATTAAACCAATACAATCAAACATAAAATAACCTTTGCCAATTACTTTTGAGATAGTATTAATTCTAGTAGTTGTCCACCAAGAACTTTCTTTTTTCTTTCTTTCAATGGCAGATTTTGTTACTATCCAGCCCCAAGTACCCATACCATATATTGTTTTATAGTTATTAACTATATCCAATAATTTATTTTTTAATTCTATATTTGTCATTTTATCACCTCTTTTCAAAAATTAGTTTATGAAGAAATCAATTTGTTGAATAATTTTTACAACTAATTATTTATATAAATTAGTAGAAACATAGTGCAAAAGATGTCGAATTGTGTTATAATTGGTATAAGGTAGAGAAGTTAAAGAATAAATAAGTGGTAAAGGAAGATATTTATGAAAGGTTTGTTAAAAAAAATACCGAAACAAAATTATTTAATTTTAATTTTAGGTTTAATATTAATTTGTTCAATTATGATACCTAGTTTGGCAAGATATAAAAATAGAAATACTATCAAAGATATTGAAGTTTGGGATGGCAATGTAGCTACTAGTTATCGAAGTGGTAGTGGTACAATTGATGATCCTTATATTATTTCTAATGGTAATGAATTAGCTTATTTCGCACAAATGTTAAAAACTACTGATTATGCTGATACATATTTTGAATTAAATAAGGATATTGTTTTAAATGATGGTATTTTTAGTTATGATGAAGAAGGTATTAAATATAAATTAAATAATACAACATTTTATGTAAAAGAAAATACTAATGAAATATATGATAATGTAGATAAAACTGGAACTAAAATAAAATCTATTAATTTATTTGAATCTCTAAATAATTTTAAGGGTAATTTAGATGGTAACTATTTTAGAATATATGGTTTATATATTTCTAGTGAAAATGAAGAAGCAGGTTTATTTACTAATTTAAGTGGTAATGTAAGTAATTTGTATGTCGAAAATGCTATGATTTATGGTGGAAATATTACAGCTGGAATTGCATCTAGTGCCACTAATTCTAATATAACTAATGTTTTATATAATGGTTATGTAGTTGGTACTAATGAAGAATTAACTAAAACAGAAACATTTAATGTTCCTACAATATCTAATTTTTCTAATATAATGATTCCTTATATAAAAGGTGATATAACTAATGTTACAATTAAAGGTAGCATTGGTGAAAATAAGATAAAAATTAATAATAACGAAGTAACTGGTGATTTTAGTCTCGATTTAGGAAATATTAGTAAAATAGTTATAGATACTAATATAACATTGGATAATTTAACTTATGACATAACTTATAATTATGGTATTAGTAGTGGAATAGTTGCTAATGCTGATAAAATTATTTTAAATAATGTTATTAATAAATCTAATGTTATAGGTAAAAATAGTGTTGGTTTAGTTGGATATACTAATGATATAACAATTAATAAATCATATAATAATGGTACATTATCAGGTGATAAAACATCTGGATTAATTAATAAACTTCATGGTAAAGGAACACTAAACAAAGTTTATAGTACAGGTAATGTTACTCATTTAATTAATAATGTTACAAATGGTAATTTAACTATTAATAATTCTTTTGCCACAGAAACAACTTATTTAGTAAATTCTATTATAAGTAGTGTTGTTAGTTTTAAAAATTCTTATTATACTGATGGTAATATAACAAATGAAGGAAGTATATTTGGTAGTGTTACATTAACAGATATTAATAATTTAAAAGATAAAGAATTTGTTATCAATAATTTACAATTTAATGAATTTATTGATAGTACAGATTTAACTAATAATGAAGAAAATGTTTGGGTTTATGAAGAAGGAAGTTTTCCTATTTTAGCTACTGATGATATAAATAATCCAATTGCTAATATTCATGTAGGAACATATTCATGGAACAATTTAGGATACGAATTAAATTCAATTAAGTTTAATAAGACAACTGCTTTTAGTATTGAACAAATTGATCCATTAAGACCTTTTAAAGAAGTTAGTTATTATATTAGTGATAAAGAGTTAACAAAAGAAGAAATACAAAATTTAACTTTTACTAATTACGAAAATATAGTTGAGTTAAATAATGAAGGCAAATATGTTATATATACTAAAGTAGTTGATAATAATGATAATATTTATTATTTAAACTCTGATTTAATTATAGTTGATTTATCTGGTTCTGACGTTACCATTAATATGAATGATAAGACTTGGAATACTTTAAATAATCCAACTATTAAAAATTATATAAATGAAAATACCGATTTAACAATAACTGCTATTGACAATTTATCTGGTATTAAAAGTGTAGAATATTATTTATCTAATGAAATAATAAATGAAGATAAATTAGATAGTGTTAGTTGGAATACTTATAATGATAAAATAACTATTAATAATAAAGGTACTTATATTTTATATGTTAAAGTAATTGATAATGCTGATTATATTACTTATGTTAATAGTGAATATATCATATTTGATGGTTATAGTGTTGATAGTTTAAATGCTGGTAGAAATAATAAATTTACTACAAATTATATAACAAATAAATCATCTGTTACTTTGAATATAAGTTATCAATCAAGTTATAATTATAATGAAGGAAAAATACATAGTATTGTATCTAATACTCCTTTACCACTTAATACAAAAATAACTTTAATTGATAACAATCAAAATAAAGTTTATACATATACAGTTGACAAACAAGATACAAATTATAATTTAACTTTATTTAAAGAAGTAGGTAGTGATAATTTATTTAGTGAAGATAATTACACAAATCAAATAAATGAGAATTTTACTATTGTTTTAGATTTTAAAAATACTGATATAACTAATATTGAAGATATTAAAATAGCTATGGAATTAAATAATCAAGATAGTGTAATTAAAACTTTAACAACTACATTAAAACCATTTAATATTTATGAAAGTAGTGCTAGTATAAATATTAATTCTAATTATAGTGATACAATTATTTATAATAGTGATTCTACTAATACAATTGATATTACAAGTAATTTAGTATATGATTTTATAAATGGTAATCAAATAAATGATACAACTTATGAAGATAAAATAATGGGATTAAATGTTAGTTTAGTTGATAAAAATGGAAATATAGTAAATAAAGAATATTTGAAAAATTTAATATTTAAAGTAAATGGAAAAGAATATTCACCAAGTAATGATGGTATAGTTAGAATACCTGATATTGGTAATTTAGAAATAACTACTTCAGTTGATAATAGTAAATTAGAAACAGGAACTTATTACTTTAAAATAAAAGCACTTTCATCTTATGATGGAAAATATACTAATACATATAGTAATGAAATAACTATTCCTGTAGCTGTAACTAATAACGTTACAATTGATTATGGATTTGATGTATCATTTGATAATGTTATAACAGACAATATAATTAATTTTGATATAATTAAAACTGGTAATTTTACTAATCCAACTGTAAGAGTTTCATTATATAAAAAACAAGTTTTATCAGCTTATAATCAAGATTATTCATTAATTGATTTAAGTAATTACACTACTACAAAATTAAACAAAATAACTGATAATATTTATGAATTACCTAACAAATTAGAACTTAAAAATATGTTAGGTGGTTACAAATTTGTATTTGAATTATATGATGGCACAACTAAAATAGGAACAATCGAAAAGAAATTTATTGTTAGATAGGAGGGAATCATGAAACATAAAGTATTGATAATTTTGTTTATTTTAATAACTATATTTTTAGGTACTGGTGTTACATATTCAATGTTTAATTCTAACAGTAATGTAAAAGTAGATCAAAAAATCGCTAAATTTGTATTTGAAAGTAAACAATTAGATCATTTAGAATTAAATCTAAATAATTTAAATCCTGGTAGTAATGAAGAATATTTATTTTCAGTTACTAATAAAGATAATGAATTAAGTAATGTAACAGTTGAATATCAAATTACTATTAAAACATTTCATTTTATGCCTTTAGATATTGAGTTATACAAAGTAGGTGAAACGGAAGAATTGATAATGAAATGTGATGAAACTTATTCAAGAAATGAAAAAAATGAATTAGTATGTAATTCTTCTATTCAAACACTAAAACATACCGAGGAAATATTAGATAATTACAAATTAAAAGTAACTTTCCCTAGTGAATATAATTCATTAGAATATACAAATTTAGCTGATTTCATTGATGTAGAAATAAATAGTTGGCAGAAGTTAGGTGATTAAAATGCGCAAATATTTAATAATGATTGTTATATTTTTAGGTACAATCTTACTTATTACAAACGGTTTTACATTAGCAAAATACGTATCTAATACAGTTTGGAATTATTATTTAAATTCTCAGGGATTTTATTTAAGCAGTGATCAATTAGGAAATAATGTAAAAAATGTTAATAATGTTTGGGATGGAACAAGTATTCATTTTAATTTAAAAAATAATATCAATGATGCTTTAGTTACTGATTATGATATAAAATATAAAGTAACTTGTATATTAGATGATGGTAGTAATTGTAAAGTCAATGGAACTGATTCGAATGTTTATTATGGGACATTATCTAGTTATAATAGTTGTGTAAATAATACAAATGATGGTGTCGATACAACTGATTTTGATAAAGCAACTTGTGAAGTAAAAGGTTATGATTGGGTTATTCAAAAAGCTACTTCAGATATATACTTTGATGTAGAAAATGATAATGTAACAGCTAACATTGAAGTTGTTACTACTGAACCATATGAAAAAAAACTAACAGGAACATTTATTCTTAAAAAAGATAAAAACTTAATAGAAAAAACAGATATGTTATATCAATCATTTTCTAATTATGATCGATTAACAGTAACTAATTCTTCTGACACTAAAAAATGTGTTAAAATAAATTGGGATGCTAATAAATTAAGAATTGATAACGAAAATATAACAAATTATAATATGTCAAATGGTTATATTAATGAAATAATTTTAGAAATACCTAGTAAAGATAATTTAAGTTATATATTTTATAAAGTAGATAAAGATGCTACTTATGATATAAATGAATTTTCTTTATTAGAAATAGAATGTAATTAAGGAGGAAGTATGAAAGTTTTAAAAAAAACAAAAAAAGTATTATTAGTAACATTGGGAATTGTTTATTTTACTTTTGCATTATTTATGACAATTTTATTATTAAATTTCAATGATTATCGTGTAACAGTATTTGGTGAAACTTCATTAGTAATTTTAAAAGATAAAGTAAGTCATGAAGAATATCAAAAAGGTGATTTAGTTTTAGTTGAAGCAGCAGCGCCAGAAAATTTACAAAAAGGTGAAGAAGTATTCGTTTATAAAGTTGATAAGATGTCTAAAACTGCTGATATAAATATTGGCAAAGTTGGAGAAGTTATGGATGATTATCTTACATTTGAAAATGGTGAAACATATTCAATTAAATATTTAATTGGTAGACCTACTAAAGTATATAATGATATTGGAACAGTTTTAGGAATTATTGAATCACAATGGGGCTTCTTATTTATCGTATTAGTACCATGTTTCTTAATCTTTATTTATGAATTATATGCATTAATTGTTGAAATTAAATATGGTGATGAAGTAGATGTAGAAGAATAAAACACAATAAAATTGTGTTTTTTTATGTATAAAAAAAAGAGATTTAATAATCTCTTAAATTTTTTGATTGAAACTAATTGATGCATTTACTAGTAATGATTTATTATTTAATGCTGCTTCATAACCTATATTTGTATCAGCTTCATCATCCATTTTTTCATCAACACCTTCATACCATTCAAAGAAAACTCTTACTGTAAATGGTTCATGTGCTGTAGCATTATAATCAACAGTTCCATCTATTGTATTATTTAAAATAGTGGTTGTAGTTATTTGATCACCTTCATTATAATCCTTATCTAAAACTGCGTATTTACTAATCATTAAGTCAGGCATATTTTCATCTTCAATATTCAAATTGATTGAATAATCAAATGATACACCAGCGTTACTAGGATCAATGTCAATATCAAAATAACCTTTAGAAGAAGGAGCAACGGTGTTTTCAGCAACGTTAACATTTTCTTCCATTACTGGAGTAATATTGATAGAAGTTGTAGTATTATTGGTAATATCATTTTCATTAACTAAAATTTGCCATTTAGCGAATAACAAATCAATATTGCTATCAACATCAGCAACATATCTTGAATAAGTATTACTCATCAAACTTAATGTCAATGCCAAAGAACTAATAACTAACAATATTTTAAATTTCATTGCCATTTAAAACCCTTCTTTCTTCTTTTACAATTTTATTATACATATATATATGTAAAAAATCAATATAAAAATGTAAAATATGATTTTGTATATGTCAACATTTGTAAAACATTTAATAAATATAACAAAATAATGTAAACAGTTGACAAAAAATGTTGTAAAACAAAGAAAAATAAAGTAAAATTAAATTCGACAATTATCGACATATTATATTGACAAAAAAAATATGTATGTTATAATTATATTGTATTGTAAAGAATATCATAGTGAACCTAGTTTATAGGTTAATATGAAGGGGTAGAGTTATGGAAGATAAGATTAAGCTTAGTTCAAAGAAAATCAAAAATGAAAAAAAACTTAAAAAGATCTTTAGAATAGCTTTATTAATATTTCTTTTCCTATTTATTCTTTTGTATTTAGTTATAGGTATTATTTATAATAGTGGTAATTTTAGTATAACACTGGATAAAAATTTATACTTTAGTAGAGGTATTATCATTTACGATGATCCTAATTATAAAGTGTATCAAGCAGAATTATCAGTTGCTTCGCCTAAAACATTCACTAATATATCTGGTAATTGGTTACCTGATAATTTAGATGATTCTACTGGTGGTTCTCATAATGGTTCTGAATACCTTGCTTATACATTTTTTGTTGAGAATGTTGGAGATGAAATTACAAGCTATTGGAGTGAACTTTTTATCACAGATGTTATCAAAAAAATTGACAGTGCTGTAAGAATTAGAGTCTATCGAAATGGACAACCTGTTACATATGCTAAGAAAGCTTCTGACGGAAGAAATGAGCCAGATACTATTCCATTTGAAGAAGAAAAATTAGTTGCTCGTAATAAAGTTGATGATTTTAAACCTGGAGATATCGATAAATACACAATTGTCATTTGGGTTGAAGGTAGTGATCCTGAATGTACAGATGATATTTTAGGTGGAGAATTCTCTGTTTATATGGATTTCAATTCAGAGTACGTAGAAAATTAATGAAAAGAGAGAGGTACATATGGAAAAAAGAAATAGAAGACATGAAAAACGTGTCAAAAGATTGCTTGTTGGAGCTGGTTTATGTGCTACTATTTTATCAGTTTCAACCTATGCGTGGTTTATTGGTATGAAAACTGTTAATGTTACCGCATTCGATGTAGAAATTGCTGCAATCGATGGTTTATCACTTTCATTAGATGGTAAAAATTTCGGTGACACAGTAACAATTAACGAAAGTAATTATAGTGATCCTGGAGTTGCAGGAACTTATTTAGATAATAAAAATAGTTGGGGTGGCAAAGGATTAATTCCAATGTCAACAGTTGGAAAAATCGATACTGATTCATCTAACTTAATTTTATATGAAAAAGGAAGCTTCACTGCTTCACCTGGTGGTTATCGTGTAATGGCTAGCCAAGTTAAAAACAATACGGATGAACAAGATGGTTATGTGGCATTTGATTTATTTGTTAAAAACTTATCAGGAAATGCTTATTATGATACAGTTGATATAAAAAATGAAGAAGGAATTTATTTAACTCCACAATCTGTTGTTAAAACAGGTGCTGCTGGGCAAAAAACAGCTGGTATTGAAAATTCAGTAAGAGTTGCTTTTGCACAAATTGGACGTGTAGTTGCTACTGAAACAGATACTTCAAAAATCCAAGGAATCGATTGTACAGGTGGTGATGGTGTTTCTAGCATTTGTACAAATAGAGATGCAACAATTTGGGAACCAAATGATACAAAACACGTAAATAATGCTATTAAATGGTATGAAAAATCATGTTTAAAGAGAAATGCGGCTGATATTACTAATCCAAGTTCATTTAGTGGTGCATGTGGTACTGTTACAGACGGTACATTTGTTCCAACATATGCAGTAAGTGGTGAAATTAATTATACAGATCAAGTAGATGTATATGATGGTACTGAATACAATGGTTATACTGCTTCTGTTGCTATGACTGCTACTAAAGGTAAATTAATGAAAGTATCTACTTTCACAGATACAATGAAAAATTTAAAAGGAACTGAAAGACCAGAACTATTCTATTTAGCTCCAAATAGTATTACAAAAATTAGAGTTTATATTTGGATTGAGGGACAAGACGTTGATAACTATGATTTTGCTTCATTAGGAGGTCAAATCTCACTTTCATTTGGATTTACTAAAGAACAATTATATGGTGAAGATATCAACTATGATGGTGATCCACAATTACCAAGTGATGTTGATAAGAGACCAACATTAGGTGAATAATTATTAAAGTAACTAGAAGATTTTAATTAATCTTCTAGGTTACTAAAATTTAAATATAGGAGGAAATTATGGCAAAAAAACATAATAGTAAAAAAAGTAAAAGAATTAGAGATTTAGTTGCTATTTGTTCTTTGTGTGCAATCTTATTATCAGTTTCAACTTATGCATGGTTTATTGGTATGAAAACTGTTAATGTTGCAGAATTTAGCGTTAACATAGCAACAACAGAAGGTTTATTCTTATCTATGGATGGAGAAAACTGGAAATATACATTAGATGCTAGAAATGCTGATCCTTATGAAGGAAATGCAAATCAATGGTTAGATAAACCTGGAGAAGGATTAATTCCAATGTCATCTGTTGGTGATATGGATAAAACTTCATCAAGAATGAAATTATTTGAAAAAGGAAGTTTAACTGCAGTTACTGGTGGTTATAGATTATTATCTGAACAAGTTGATAACCATACTACTTTAAATGCTGGTGGTGTTGAATATGAAGAAGAAAATGGATATGTAGCATTTGACTTATTCATTAAAAACTTATCAGGCAATGCTTATTATACTGATAATAATCCATTAAATGAAGAAGCAATTTATTTAACTACTAATTCAGAAGTTAAAGTTTCACAAAATGGTGGAGTTGAAAAAGCTGGTATTGAAAATTCAGTAAGAGTTGCGTTCGCACAAATTGGACGTGTTAAAGCTGATACTGAATCAGTTGAAAATATTACAAAAATAACTTGTGCTAATGTTCCTGCTGCTGATGGTCAAGTTCAAGTAACTGGTATTTGTAGAGATGCTCAAATTTGGGAACCAAATGATACAAAACACGTACAAAACGCTATTAATTGGTATGATAAATCTTGCTTATTAAGAAAAGCATCTACTGATGGTGACGATGTTAATGATCCAGATTCATATACTGCTGGTTCACATTGTACTACTGTAGAAGATGGAACAGCTTATCCAACATATGCAATCAGTAATAATATTGAAATTGCTGATAATGTAAATATTTATGATGGATTAGCTTACAATACTTATACAAAAAATACTGTAGATTATGAAACTTATGTTGCAGGAAATAGAAGTACATATAACTTAGTTGAATTCCCATACTTTACTGATACAATGAAAAATGTTGCTGGTAAAGATCGTCCACAATTTATGACATTAGCTCCAAATAGTATTACAAAAGTTAGAGTTTACATTTGGATTGAAGGACAAGATATCGATAATTATGACTTTGCTTCATTAGGAAAGAAAATTACAGTTAATTTTGGATTCACTAAAGAAAGATATAATGAATCTGATATTCCAGGTTACGATGGACCAAGTACAGATATTACTCCAACAAATGGTGAATAATTGATAATAAAGAAGAGTAATTTGGTTAATTACTCTTCCTTTATTAATTAGGTGGTGAAAAATGAAAAAACAAAATACTTTTAGACAAAGAATTATTGAAAAAACAAATAAAAAAGTTACTATCACTATTATGGTATTAGTAGGTATTTTGCTTATTTTTTCAACATATGCGTGGT
Organism: uncultured Bacilli bacterium; assembly: GCA_944331815.1. The sequence goes on along the minus strand of CALVIQ010000004.1, from coordinate 853 downwards.
TTTCAACCAATTTAAATGTTAGAGTAAAAACATTTACTATGACAGTTAAAAAGAATACTGGATTATCTATTTCTTTAGATGGTATTAATTTTGATACTGATTTAATTATATCTGCTGATGAACTTATAAGAGGATTAAGATATACTTATCCTAATAATACAAGTCAATGGGCAGGTGGTGGATTAGTACCTATTTCTTCAAATGGAATTACTAATCATGATAGTCCAATATTTAATATGTTTTCAAGTAGTGGGGTTAGATATCCAAATAAGGATAAAAATAATGGTTATATAAGAACTAATTTAATGCATGAAGGTGGCAGAAATGAGTACAATAATTATATAGCATTTGATTTGTTTTTTAAAAATGATTCTGGTTCTCCAGTAAGCGATAATTTATATTTTGAATATGGTACTTCAATTACAATGGAAAAAGATGCTGAAGAGGAAATGATAGGTTTATTAAATTCTGCTCGTATTGGTATTGTTAAGTTAGGATCTGTTGCTAAAGATGCATCAGCAAATGAAGTTCAAAATATTGAATGTAATAATAATTGTTATTCTATTATTTTTGAGCCAAATAGTAAGGCTCATTCTAATCTTTCCATTGAAAGGGCTACTAAATATGGCGTTAATTTAATCGATGGACAAGAATTTCCAACATATGCATTTACAAGAGCAGGTGGTCCTATATTTGTGGCTAATACAGTATCTGGTTCACCAAATCTTGACCCAAATTATTTTGAATTACAAGAAACTATGACTGATGATGATTTTGAAAAACCATTATTTACTGTACCAGATGGTATAACTAAAACAAGAGTATATGTTTGGATTGAAGGACAAGATATTGA
>CALVIQ010000003.1 GCA_944331815.1 uncultured Bacilli bacterium | reverse complement strand
AATGAATTGGTAGAAAAAATAAAAATAGATTTAAGAAATTCAGATTATCAAAAGTGTTCTGCATTATTTGATGAAATAAATAAAGCAATTAAAAATTAAATCTATCAAAAAAGGGCAAGGACATATTTGTCCTATAAATACTCATACAATTAATCGCGTTCATTATGTTCATAGTTACACTCCAAAATATACTTGTTCTGAAGAAACACAAATCATAAATGATGATTGTGGATGCAATATGTTTAAATAATAAAATCCAACGTTTTGTTGGATTTTATTTTGTAATTTTATAATAAGTTGATTCTACATCACTATTTAATTCTAATAATACTTCATAATTTTTATAGCCTGATTTTTCTAATACTAAATCTAATATTTCATCTTTGTTTAACCAATTTTTAATACATAATATAAATTCGTTAGATTCATTTAATTCTTTATTATTTAGTAATTCAAAGTCGTGGATATTTATATTTAAGATTAACGAAGCTTTATATGTATTAAACTCTGGTAATGAACTTAAGTGAGTAAAGTAATTATCAAATACATAAACAAAATATTTATCATTATTTTCTTTAGCTAATTCCATAGCTTTTTCATAATCTTTATATAAATAAACAGGGGTGTTATTAAATAAGCCATTAATACTTAGTAATAAACTTATTGATAATCCAATTATAAAAATAGTTTTTTTATTATCAAATAAGAATGTTAAAATATATAAAATTGCTATGGATATAACAGGAAATAATAACATCATATATCTAGAAGTATAATTTTCTCCTAAAAAAGGTGCTATTTTAGATATGACCATAATAAACAAAATAATAGGTACAAATATAATAATTATATTTAATTTATTATTTAAAATTTCTTTTTTATTTATTTTATGGATAACTGCAATAATTAACCCAATAATTAAAAGATAGATAATATTTTTTAATCCAAATAAATTAATTAATTGATTACCATAATATTGTAAACTTTCTAGGAAAGTTTTTGTCTTAGCTTCACTACTACCTAATCCTCGATAAGAAAAGAATATATCTTCAATACAAAATGGATAAATAACAATACCTATTAAAGCTGCTATGACATGTAGTTTTAAAAAATCAAACCATTTTTTATATTTTTTTGTAAGTAATAGATAAATCGACAAAATGATAAATATTAAAACAATGTAAATACAAAAATAATATTGGGTTAAAAATCCTAAGATAATTGTTAAAATAAACCAAAATTTATCTTTTATTTTAAAATCATCTTTGATAAATTTAATTATAAAATATAAATATAAAATACTAAAGAAAGTCACCATCATATACATTCTTTGAAACATAACAGTATTAATACATCCCATACTAGCACCATATAAAATCATAGTTGGAATAACTAATTCTTTGTGGTTTAATGATTCTATTATTTTTTTAACAATTAATAAAACACCAATAAAGAAAACTAAGTTAATACTAAATATTATATATTTGGTAAAGTTATTATAAAAAAGTGTTGATGTTAAATGGACAAGATAATAGAAGAATGGTGGATGAACATCTCTTGCTTGATTTTGATAGACAGAAAAATAATTAAAAATATCTTCTTTTTGAATAGCTAGATATTCTAATGCTTCATTTTTATATTTCCAAGTAGGTATTTCTTTAGATAATATTTCATCTTTATTAAATTGTTCAATATTTGTTTTATATTTAATTAAATTATTAATTCTATTACTTAAATCACCTGTTAAAACTTGTTTATATAAAATATCTTGATTAGCTTCAGCATATCCAAACCATCTATAAACATTATCATATTTATAATTACTTGAACCATATGAGAATATTTCATCTTCGTGGAAACCTTGTTTTTGATTAATAAAATAAAACATTAATCCACATAAAATAATAATAGTTAAAATAATAAATTTATTTTCTTTTAAATATTTCACTTTTATCACCTAAAGTTATTATATCATATCTTTTTTAAATATTCTTCTAATGTTAAATTGTTTTCATAAATATATTTTGCTGCTTCAATTCCAACATATCGATAATGCCATGGTTCATATTTAAAACCAGTTATATTTTCTTTTCCTTTAGGATATCTTAAAATAAAACCATATTTGTAAGAATTATTTTTCATCCAAATAAATTCCTTAGAATTTTCAAAAGAATCATAATCTTTATTAGAACCTTCAACATCTAAAGCTAAACCTGTTTGATGTTCTGAATGACCGGGTTTAGCTGAACAATCTAAAGCATAATCTAATCCTTTTTCTTTAACATAGTAATTGAATAATTCATTTTGATAATTATAATCACGGTAAGCTGAAACTACTACTATTCGATATCCTAAATTACGAGCATCTTCACTTAATTTTTCAAAAGCTAATTTTGCTTCTTTTTTTAAATATTTATCTTTATTTGCATATTTTAATGAGATACTTTCTAAATTGTTTGGAATATAACTACTTGATAGTTGATTATTTTTATTAACTAAAACTAATATATCATCAGGATTTTCAATTATTTTAATATTTTTATAAAATTCTTTTTCTTCTTTATTAAAAAATAATAAAATCAAAATACCGATAATGACATAATATGCTTTTTTTAAATTTTTTTCCATGATATTCACCTACAATAATTATATGCAATTATATAAAATAGGTATGTTATTTATTAAAACTATGGTATAATGATTTTGGTGAATATAGATGAAGAAATATATATTAATTATTTTAGCAGTATCTATTTTAGCAATATTGCCAATGGTGACAAGTGAATATAAGTCTAGTCATGATACTAAATTTCACTTAACTAATATTGATAGTTTAACAACACAAATAGAGAAAGATTTTTTAAATCCTAGCAAAGTAGTTGGTAATATTGGTAATGATTTTGGTTATGGAACTAATTTGTTTTATCCACCATTAAGTCATTATCCAGCAGCTTATTTAAATGTGGTTATAGATAATCCTGTTATAAGTGTTGAAATAATTTATTTTATTAGTTTATTTTTATCAGGAATTAGCATGTTTTTATTATCTAAAACATTGTCTAAAAACGATTATATTGGATTAATATCAGCTATAATTTATATGCTATTTCCATATCATTTATCAGATATTTATATAAGAGATGCAATTGGTGAAAGCTTACTTTTTATATTTATACCTTTAGTATTTTTAGGTTTATATGAATTATTTAATGATAATAAAAAAAGATTTTATTTATTTTTCATAATAGGTTATGTTGGTGGAATATTATCACATTTAACAATGATGACTTATTTAACTTTCTTAATTTTAATATTTTTAATTTTTAAATATAAAGAAAGTATTAAATATATAAAACAATTTGTTATAGCTGCAATTTTTATTTTAGCTATAACTTCACCTTTCTTAGTTTGTTTGTTAGAACAAAAATTATTTGGTAATTATAATGTATTTAAAGAAGGAGTTATGGTTCAAGGAACTTGGGGTAATGCCTTAAATCCATTTGATTATTTTATGGTTGGTAGTAAATGGGGAACTGGTGAAACAAGATATTATATTGATTTAATTGCTTTAATATTATTGTTCTTTACCTTTAAAAAATATCGTCAATATAATAATCGATATTACAATTATATTTTAGCATTTGGTATAATTAGTTTTATTTTATCTACTGTTTTATTTCCTTGGGATATATTACCAAAATCAATGCGAATGATTCAATTTCCTTGGCGATTTGTTGCTTTTGTATCTATAGCAATTAGTGCTCTAGCGCCACTTTGTATAAGTAAATTTAATGATAAAAAAATGTTAAGTATTGTTTTAATTATATTTATGGTATTACTTTCTCAACCAAATTTAAAACAAGCAACTAATGAAGTAATTGATGTTAATAATTTAGAATATTGGTATGGTCTTGGGTATCAAAAAGAATATCTTCCAGTTAATACGGCTAATAATATAGACTATTATGATAATCGAAATCATGATATAATAATAAAAGAAGGGGAAACTAATATTAAAATAATTAATAATGATGTCCCATATTTAGAGTTTAAAGTTGATAATAGTGCTATTATTGAATTACCTCGTCTTTATTATATTGGCTATACTTTATTAGATGAAAATAATAATAAAATAAATATTTATGAAAATGAATATGGTTTTATTGAAGCAAAATTAGAAAGTGGAACTTATAAATTAGATTTTACTGGAACTAAATATGATGAATTAGCTAAAATTGTTTCTATTATTAGTATTATAGGATTTGGAGTGTTTGTATGGAGAAAAAAATAAGTATTGTTGTACCTTGCTATAATGAGGAAGAATCATTACCTATCTTTTATGAAGAAATAAATAAAGTAATGATAGAAATGAAAAAAGTTAAATTTGAATTAATATTTATTAATGATGGTTCAAAAGACCGAACTTTAGAAATATTAAGAGAATTAGCTAAAAAAGATAAACATGTAAGATATATATCTTTTTCAAGAAATTTTGGTAAAGAAGCTGGTATTTTAGCTGGATTAGAAGCATCAGTTGGTGATTATGTTTGTATGATGGATGTTGATTTGCAAGATCCACCGCATTTATTAATTGAAATGCATGAAGCTTTGGAAAATAGTGATTATGATTGTGTTGCTACTCGTAGTGTTTCAAGAAATGGATATTCATTTTTTAGAAAATTATTTACAAAATGGTATTATAAAATAATTAATAAAATATCTAAAACAGAAAT
>CALVIQ010000002.1 GCA_944331815.1 uncultured Bacilli bacterium | reverse complement strand
ATATATAAATTCTTTAAACAAGTTAGAAACATTATCATCATATGAAAGAAAAAATAGCCCACTATATTTAAAATGTTTTCAAATCTTTCTAAAAGAATTTTTGTCTAATTATAAAGATGAAATAACTAAAGAAGAAATAAATATATTAGAAGCTTTATTTCAAAGGATAATTAATCATAAGAATATTTTTGAGATATTAGCTATAAATAATAAGAAATCACTCTATCACTATTATAAAACAGGTAAATTTAATTTAAATATTAATATCCATTTTGAACTTATTAAAAATTATAATGCAAAGCAATACTTAGACTTAAATTCATTATATAATAAAAAACAAAGTCAAAAGACAAATGTAGTTGATTGTAATAATGACAACTTAACAATAATTGTATCGCTTAATATGTTAGGATATGATTTAACTAAAAAAATAATAAATAAAGATTATGCACAATTATATTATGTTACTAATTTCTTAAGTAAGAAAACTACTGATTATATTATAAAAATTAAACCTTTATTGCTAGATATTATTAATACTATAGGAACTCAAGAGGAATATACAATAGATGCATTTTTAACATGTTTTACTTTACTATATGAACAAAGCAATATTAAAATAACTTACACACGAATAAAGAATATGGTAGATTCTATTTCTTATGCTTTACTTCCAAATAATTATAATATTGCAAACAATTTAGAGAAACTAAATTTTGTTCATAAAGGAGAACCTTTAAAAGAAAAAGTAGAGGGAATAAAACTATATGATAGTTATAGATTTAGATTATATTCATCTATTCCCGATATAAAAGGAAAAATCAATAATTGTGAATATCAAATGGTTGATATGCATAGTGAAGAAATAATATCAAATGGTATTGAAAAATACATTGTAAAAGACAAATTAATAAGTAGTTGTTTAACGCCAGCAGGGAAAGCATCTAGTTGTCTAAGACATGGTGCGATTAATCCTCATGGTAGATTTTTTAAAGTAACATATCAAGATAAAATAGTTGCCTATAGTTGGGTTTGGCGCCAAGGAGAAGTACTTTGTTTCGATAATATAGAAATAACAGAGAATAGTTATAAACTAGATAATCTTGAATATATAATTTATACTGCCTATAAAAGCACTGCAGATGCTATAAGAAAATTCACTAATGAAATAGAAGGTAGTGGTATTAAATTAGTAATAATTGGAAGAAACGATATTGATGTTTCTAATTCATTTATAGATAAATTAGAAAGAGTAAATGACTATACTGAAAACTTATTTAAACCTAATTCAAAAGATAATCTATATCTAGAAGATTCATCAAAAAAACAATTAATTTTATCTGGAAAATATAACGATGGTTTGAAAACAGATGATGTAGAACCTATATATAAATATAGAAGAAAAGAAATTAAAAGATTTAGTGATTTTGATAAAGAGTATCTAAGAAAAGAACTAAATTCTATTTACTTTGATTATTGTCTTGAAAATAATAATAAGTATGAAAAGATAACTACTAATTACATAGATGGTTACTTAAATGAAGACTGGTTTTTAGGATATAAAGAAAATAACACGTATGACTTTTATTATAGAGGAAATGATGAAAGATTATTTAAAGAAGCAAAAACATATCTTAAAAAAGAATATTTAAAAACAATTTCAGTACCTAGCATTATTAAAAGTTCTAAAGAAGATATAGATATATTATTAAATAGAAAAAATTATCATTTTAACATAGAAAAAATATTAACCTATTTACAAGATACCAAAAAACAACAATTTGCCTTAAAAGAAAAATACTATACACATAGTCCTAAATCTTTAGAAACATTTAGTAAAATATTAAAAGATAATGCTATTACTTCAGCAGAGTATGGAAAACATGATGGAGGTTCTGGTTGCAATGGTAAAAACTTTATTTCCGTAGCAAGAGTAAATAGTGATGCTTATAATACTTATGCAGGTTCTAAAACGTTTATTTTAACAGATAATATTTGTGCTTTTAGTCAAACAGAGTTTAATCAATTAGATCTTGTAACTCAATTTAAAGATTCGAAATATCCTTTTAGAAGCCCTGCTTATAGCGGAGAATTACATGTGCTAGATAAAATAAATCTAGATAAAGCTATAGGAATATTTGTATCACAAAATAGAATTGATGAATTAGTACAGATAGTTTATTTACAAGAATTATTTCAAAATGAAATACCTTTAATTCAATTTGAAGATAATACTTATATTGATAGAGATGTAATTAAGAAATATTCCAAAGTATTGAAGTAGAAAAAAAGTAACAATTATAAATAAACTAACTAAACTAGTGAGAGAAAATAATTAACATAAGAAATATATAAATGTCAATTTGAATAACTTTATCCACAGTCTCTGTGGAAAACAGATAACCAGTATTTGGTTATTTTTTCTCTTTTAAATAGAACTAACGTATTATATAATAGAGTAAAGAGGAGGGATAACTATGCAGCGAATTATTTTTCATATCGATGTTAATAATGCCTTTTTGTCTTGGTCTGCTATTTATCTTTTAAATCATGGCTATAAACAAGATATTAGAAAGATTCCTAGTGTTATTGGTGGGGATGAAAAAGCAAGACGTGGTATAGTTCTTGCTAAAAGTCCTATCGCTAAGAAATATGGAATAGTAACAGCAGAAACATTATATAGTGCTAGAAGTAAATGTAAAAACTTACAAGTATTTCCTCCTAACTATGCTTTTTATAAAGAACAATCTAAAAAGTTATATAATTATCTATCACAGTATACTCCTGTAATAGAACAATACTCTATTGATGAATGTTTTCTTGACCTTACTGGAACAACACTTCTTTATGGTAATGATTATGTATCTCTAGCCCATAAAATAAAAGATGAAATCAAAGAAAAGTTTGGTTTCACAGTCAATGTTGGAATAGGAGAAAATAAACTATGTGCAAAAATGGCAAGTGACTTTGAAAAACCAGATAAAGTACATACTCTTTATTTAAATGAAATTGAAACTAAAATGTGGCCTTTAAAAGTAAATGATTTATTTATGCTAGGTAAAAGTTCTGCTAAAAAATTAAATGACTTAGGAATATATACTATTAGAGATTTAGCTGAGTCTAATATCAATTTACTGAGAAAACATTTTAAAAGCCAGGGAAATTACTTTAAAGAAGCAGCTTTAGGAATAGATTATAGTAAAGTAGAACCTAGAAATGCTAAAAATAAGTGTATTAGTATCTCAAGAACATTGCCTTATGATGTAACGAGAAAAGAAGACTTATTAAAAATATTATTTAGTGAAACAG
>CALVIQ010000001.1 GCA_944331815.1 uncultured Bacilli bacterium | reverse complement strand
ATTAGAATTAGTATATCTTAATTCTGGTTTAGCAGTTAATCTTCCTACTAATAAAACTCTATTCATATTTCCTCCTTAGTCTTCGATTTTTGTAATCAAATGACGAATGATGTCTTGTGAATTTCTAGCTTGTCTATCAAATTCATTAATAGCTTTATCATCATTAGCTTCAAGAGTAATAACATAATAGAAACCTGATTTGAAATCCTTAATTTCATAAGCTAATTCTCTTTGTCCCATATCTTTTTCACCAGTTATAGTAGCCTTATTATCTGTTAAAATTTTAGAAAATTTAGCAATAACATTTTTCTTTTCTTCTTCAGATAAAGTTGGTCTTGCTATAAACATAATTTCATATTTACGCATTCTAACACCTCCTTGTGGACTATTGGCTTTTATAAATAAAAGCAAGGAGTAAATTTCTTACTCGCTTAAGATTATAGCAAACTTATTTTGATTTGTAAATAGTTTAACTATATATTTTTATAAATGTATCACGATATATATTTAATTTTTCTTGTGTAACTTCACCAACCTTAAATAATATATCACTATTTTCAATTCTATAAATATTATCTAATTTTAATATACTATCTTTTTTTAATTTATTTTTACTATCTTTGGCTAAAAATAAATTTGTATCATATTTTAATTTATCTAATTGCGAAGATATTAATAAACAAAAATAATCCATACTAACTATATAATTATCTTCAATTATTAAAAATAAGTGATTAGAACCATTTGTTCCATCACTATAATTATATTTTCTTACAAATACAATATCACCAACATTATATTTAAAATTATAAGTGCTTTTTTCTTCGTTTAAATATATTGAGTTATCTTCTACTATATCTATATCTTTTAATTCTTTTATTAAATTATTTTTTTTGGCTAATTCTATTATATTCATAAATTCACCTCAAATTAATTATATATTAATTATAAGTTAATGTCAATATTTTTTTCATAATTGATTAAACTAATAAAAGGTGATTAGAATGTACTATTTAAATTATTTTTTTATTTTATCATTTATTGGTCATTTAATAGAAACATTTATAATGAAAAGTAATAGTGGTATTTTATTTGGATGGTGGACACCAGTTTACGGAATTGGTAGTGTTATAATTATTTTAATAAATAAATATATTACAAAATTCAATTTAAATAAAGTGTTAAAAGTAATATTATTGTTTATTAGTTGTAGTTTCATCTTGACAATAATTGAAGCAATTGGTGGTTATTTAATAGAATTTGTTTTTGATATAACTTTTTGGGATTACTCAAATTACAGATTTAATATTGGTAAATATATTGCTTTAGAAATGTCTATTATTTGGGGATTAAGTAGTATTATTTTAATATATTATATCAAACCTTTATTAGATAAAATAATAAGTAAAATACCTAAATATTTTACTTATATCTTAATTATATTATTTATAATAGATGTTATATCAACTTTATTTGTTAAATCTAAAGTAACAGATATCACCATCTTGCATCAAATATTCTTTGCCTTCTAATCTAACTTTACCTGCTTCTTTAACCGTTTTCTCGTCACCATATTTTTCTAAATCATAGTAACTAAACACTTCTGCTTTAATAAATCCTTTTTCAAAATCAGTGTGAATAATTCCAGCACATTCAGGAGCTTTCATACCTTTTTTAAATGTCCAAGCCCTTACTTCATCAGTACCAGCAGTAAAAAATGTTTGTAATCCCAATAACGAATAAGTTGCTTTAATTAATTTATTTAAACCGCTTTCTTCAATACCTAAGTCATTTAAAAATGTTGTTTTTTCTTCATCATCTAAATCACTTAATTCTGATTCTATTTTCGCACAAACTTTGATTACTTTAGCATTTTCAGCTTCAGCATATCCTTCAACTTTTATAACATGAGGATTATTTTTATTTAATAAATCTTCCTCACTAACATTAGCCATATAAATAATTGGCTTTAAAGTTAAAAAATTAAATGGTCTTAAAATTTTTAATTCTTCTTTATCAAATTCTATTCTTCTTAAAGGAAAGTTCTTAACTAAATTTTCTTTTACCTTATTTAAAAGTTCAACTTCTTTAATTGTTTCCTTATCTTTAGACATTGCTGCTTTTTTACCAATTCTATTTAATCTATTTTCTACAACTTCTAAATCAGCTAATATAAGTTCTACATTAATTATTTCAATATCTCTAATCGGATCAACAGTATTTTCTACATGTATAATATTTTTATTTTCAAAACATCTAACTACTTCTACTATTGCATCTACTTCTCTTATATGAGACAAAAACTTATTACCCAATCCTTCTCCTTGAGAAGCACCACTTACTAAACCCGCTATATCAGTAAATTCAAAAGCAGTTGGAACTAAACTTTTAGGTTGATATAAATTATTTAAAAATTCTAATCTTTTATCTGGAACTATAACTACACCAACATTTGGTTCAATTGTAGCAAACGGATAATTAGCTGCTAAAATATTTTGTTTTGTTATTGCATTAAACAATGTACTTTTACCAACATTTGGTAAACCTACTATTCCGGCACGTAAAGCCATAAAATCACCTCTTCAAATACTTATATAGTATACCATTTTATTAATTTTAAAACAAGATATAAAAAAATCAATTATTTACGAATTCATTGGTAATAAAATCGTTAATTAATTGATTTTGATATTCTTGATATTTCTTTACAAATTCTTGTTTTAACTCATCTGGTAATATTCCAAGTTTTCTTTCAAACAAATTTTTAGGTCCAGTATATATTTTTGTTGTTTTAATAACAGATTTACGAAGTAAATTAATTTGCTTAGCAGTTTCTTCATCAATAATGACATCATATATTCCAATTGCAGCGGATGAAGAAATAATCACATAGTGAATATCAGTGTATAATAAATTATTATTAGCATCTGTTCCAATTACTAATACTGGTCGTGCTTTATATCCATCACTATTAGGTAATTTTGCCTTATAATACCATACTTCACCTATCATTTATTCCATTCATCACTATTTGGTTGTAACATAAGGCTAACAAAGTATTCTGCAATAACCTCTTTAGGAATAATTTTATTATCACGTTCATCTGGATCTAATCCTTCTCTTGCAAACTGCCATGGAAATTGATTATGAGTTATTTCTTCTAAATATTTTGAATCATACTTACCATAATTATCTCGCACAAACTCTAGCACTTGAAGTGTTTTTTGAGAAAAATTTGGAATTTGATATTTTAAATTTATTGGATTGTAAATATATTCACGATATTTAAAATATATATTACTATTAACAGGTCCATGAACCCAAGCTTCTAATTCTTCGTCAAATAATTCTTCATCATTAAAACAAAATGAAATACCTTGCGCAAAATATAATAATTTTTGCAATTTTAATGGGTCTGGAGAAATTTCATTTATAAACCATTTTGCAATGTTTTCAATTTTTTCCATATTACCTGCCTCCCTATTTCAATATATCATACGAACAGATATTTGTCAATTCAAACATAATCTTTTTCAGGATAAAAACACGAAAAAAATATAAATAAATATTGACAATATTTATTTATAAAGGAAAAATCGATAATTTTTAATAAAAATATAAAAATTTTTAATGCATAATTAGTAAAATACCTGTAAAAT